>JBIKIW010000011.1:0-39302 GCA_044361365.1 Limisphaerales bacterium
GGGTAAATGGTCAGAAACGGTGATTTCTGGAACTTGGTAGTTGATAACCTCAAAACCTTTTTGAAAAATATAATCTACATTAACACCTTTGGGAAAATTGTTTTTAAAAGCTGGATGAACTAGAGGATTTAGGGTGTTTTTTCCATCAACATTTACCAATTTTAGGTTTTGGGAAAGTTTGGCGACGCTGGCTGATTTGGGGTGAATGTTTAGATCTCCACTAAAAATCGTTGGTATGTTTTTGGTGTATTTGAGATAATCCAAAATACTTTGGGTTTGATTTAGCATTTGCAAAGTTTCGGTGCAATTATACGAAGCGGTGAAATGAGTGGTCAGGTTTCGGATATATTTTCCGTCTTTTTTTAGTACGCTCCAAATCAGATTTTTAGGCTCATTAAAGACATTGTAGTATTTAGTTTTGTCGTTTTCAAGAGTGGTTTTAATTAGGTCGTCATTGTCAGAATAAACAGTGTAGGGTGGTAAAGTTTTTTCAAAAATTACTCCGTAATCCACAATTTCAAGGTTGGTTAAAAAGCCGTTTCCCGATTCTGAAAAAGTTCCGTCATCCGATTTTAGACCCGTAAATGGAGCAAAAATTCCGTTCATGCCAAGTTCTTTTTTGAGAAATTCAAACGGCTCGTTTATAGTCAAATTGTGGTTGTTAAATTTTCCACTACTAACTTCTTGGAGGTTTATTATATCAGGTTTTTCGGCTTTCAAAAAAGCTACCATTTCGTTCAAAAATTTGAATTTCCAGGCGTTGAGTTGGATTATTTTCATAATGAGTTAGATTTAAGGTTGGCTTGATAAATGTAAAGGGTGGTTTATCGGCAGGATCCATCGCTCATCATCGTTTGTATACAATTTCCGTTTGATTTAGATGAAGTGTTGATTTGATTGGCTTCATTTTCGTATTTAATCCAATCGTCAGGTGAAATGGTTTGTTCTGGAACATTTAGATAGGTTGGGTTGTAGCTACCAGAAAATCCAGAAATTTCTTTATTAAAAATACTTTTGATTTTGGAGTGAATTTTTACCAATCCTTTGTCCTCGCAGCTTCCACCTCCGCATCGTGGAGTGACGCTATATTCATATGGTAAATCTCTATCTGAAATTGGTAGAAATTTTATGTCTTTTGTGTTTCCGCTAAAAGAGCTTTTGGGTGAATATGAATTGTAAATAATATATTTTACCTGAGATGCTCCCGAGCCGATAATATTCCAATTGATAGCCTCATATGAAGAAACTAGCAAAACTGCAGGCTTATTTTGGTCTGTCATATTAAGAGTTATATCCCCATTTCTATCATTACTTTCGTAGGCACCGACATAAAATAAATTATAGTCACTCAAGTTTTTATTTACCAAATCCGCTGATTGTTGGAGATTATAAGTTTGTTGAGTGTCCAAAATTTGCACCGAAAACCCCACTGTATGCCAATTATTTTGGTATTCGACTTCCATCGTGTGAGTACCGGGAGTAAATTCGTAAACAAAACTTTGGTTGTTATTTTTACCATCAAAAACTAAAAATTCATCGATGTAGATTTTGGTATCAGCCCAACTTTGAGAGACTGAAATTTCTTTGACTGTAGTTTTTTCAAATTTAAAAGAACCAAAGTAGTAGGCTGCAAAGTCTTCAGATTTGATGTTTTTAAAATCTGACCAAGCGTAATTCATGGCGGGTCTATCCACTATCTCAGTGTCGATAACGGGATTTTGCTTGGATTGATCCAAATAGACTGCTGAAAACTTGTTATTTTCGGTGGGTTTGAGGTTATTTTTGTATTTTTTGCCAAATTCACTTTGCTCTTTTTTGTAGGATTTGGGGATATTACTGCTGTTATTGGAATAACTACTACTTTTTGATGAATAGCTTGAGCTTTTACTCGATGAACTTTTACTAGATCTTGAAGAATTGTATTGATTCATAAAATCTGTGAACGGTTTGGTTGGGTCGTTAGATTTGGTTATGCATTCACCTTTATCATTTTTTTTTGCATTCAACTTTGAAAGTCAGGAAAACTGTAAAAGCGATTAAATAAAAAGAAAGTGTTCCCAGCATCAAGCTTAAAATAAGTATGGTGGCAGTATTTGGCTTTTTAGGTTTAATTTTTTCGTCAGTTTTTGCAGGAGTGGAATCGTTCATATCTCAAAACAAGCTACAAATTAGAATTTTGGTCAATGGTTTTGGGGGTTAGGAGTGTGCTTAAATGGCTTTTAAATAGGGAGGTTTGTTTGATGTGGTGTAGTAGTCTGGTCTGTTCAAATATAAATTAGGGATAAAATTGTAGCATAACCTTTACGTTTCCATTTGATAAATTTCAAATTAAAGTCCCCACGCGGGGGAAACCGTGAGAGCGAAGCGGCTCACGGAGGGGGTGGGGAAGTCGCCGTTAAATTACCGTAGGGGAATGCCTCTGGCTTCCCTCATCAAATTATGTGGCACAGGCGACGGGAATCAGGTTTTTAATTATAAATTGTTAATGATAAATTATAAATTACTAATTTTGAATTTTCAATAAATGATAACGATTTTAAAGGAAAGATGGATAAATGGCGATCCGTGATCGCCTCTACAATAGTATGATCAACAAATTTTGTAGTTCCTTACTCGATGTTTCCAAGTGGACACTGGAGTTTAGCTTGTTCCTAGTATCCACCCCGTCAAAAACTTTGTTTTTGCCACCCCTCAATGAGGGGAATTTTCTAGTTTACAGACTTTTGTACCAATTCAGCTAACCTATTTGAATAACCCCATTCGTTGTCGTACCAGACTACGATTTTGGCGGTTTTGCCCATGATTTCGGTTTGTTTGGAGTCGAAGATGCAGGAGTTTGTGTTGGCTATGATGTCGGAGCTGACAATGTCTTCGTCGGTGTATTCTAGGATATTTTTCATGGTGGTTTCGCTCGCAGTTTTGAAGGTTTGGTTTAGCTCTTCGACTGTGGTTTCTTTGTTTAATTCAAGCGTCATATAGACCATTGAGCCAGTAATTGTGGGAACTCTTAGGGCGGAAAGGTTTAGTTTTCCTTTGAGGGTTGGTAGTACTTCAAACACGGCTTTGGCGGCTCCGGTGCTGCTTGGGATCAGGTTTTGAGCTGCGGCTCGTCCGTCTCGGTATGCCTTTTTGGTTGGACCATCTTGAAGCATTTGAGTGGCGGTGTAGGCGTGTGCTGTGATTCCAAAGGCTTGGCTGATTCCAAAATTGTCTTCCAAGACTTTGAGGGCAGGAGCAACACAATTTGTGGTGCATGAAGCGTTGGAGATGATGTCGCTACCGTCTGGAATGTCGTTTACTCCCAAAACTACGGTTGGAACTCCAGCTCCTTTGGCGGGTGCAGATAATAGCACTTTTTTGGCTCCAGCTTGGAGGTGAAGGCTAGCTTTTTCAACTGAGGTGAAAAGTCCGGTAGATTCGATTACCAAGTCAACTCCCATTTCTTTCCATGGCAAATTAGCGGGATCACGCTCAGATAAAACCAGGATTTCTTGTTTGGTTTGGTCGGTTTCGATGAATAATTTATTTTCTTTGGCTTCAACTTTACCGTTAAATTTGTGGTAGGTTGTGTCGTATTTAAAGAGGTAGGCGAGGTTTTGAGCGTCTGTAAGATCGTTGACGGCGACGATTTGAATGTTGGGAAAACGGTTTAGTAAAACTCGTGCGGTTAGACGACCAATTCGGCCGAATCCGTTGATTGCGATTTTAGACATATTTTTTATTGTAACTGAAGTAAACCAAGATTTTAAATTTTTGGCTACTGTTTTATGGCGGGTAAAATATTTTGGTTGGTCAAGGGGAGTGGGTAAATTAATTTTGGCTAATCATTGAGTAATGAATAGTTTTTAAGATTTTAATAAGTGCGTTTAAGTTGGGGAGTGTGTTAAAGTTTTTATAGTTACTTGTATCTGCATTTCCAGCTCGTCGCAGTATTTCATCAAAAGAAGCCTGTTTAGATTAATAAGTTTGAATCTGATAGATATTTTTTAATTTTCAAGTTCAAAATTTTCATCATCTGGGACTGAATCATCTCTAAATTCACAGCCTGGGAAGTTCGTATCCCAAAAATATGATTCCATAGTCATGCTATTAACTACTTGAATTTCGTAATAATCCGACAACTCACCCTTTCTTTTTCGATATAACAAATTTTCGATATAACAAATCTTCTTGAATTATTCTAGCGACTGCTTTAACCTCCCATAGATATTTGTAGTTAGCCTGGTCGAGTGATTTGTGTGTAATATCGTTCAATTTATCACTAGCTTCAATTTGTTTAGTTCTTTGGATAAAGCGGAAGTTGTAATGTGACAACTCCATAATACCAGATTCTCTGATAATACTTGCTAAACTTTCACTAGTTGAATTTTGAATCATAAATTTTTAAAGATGTTTAAATAATACAAAAAAAGACAATTTACTTTGATATTGGTTGTATTTTTCTAACAAACTCTCGATAATTCTCAATGTCAAAAGCCAAGAATTGATAAAACTCTAGTTGTAAATCAAAGGGTAAGAATTTAGCATATTTTGTAAGAGCGTTTTTAGAGGTTTCTTGATCTAGTATAGACTCACTTATTTTATCAAAGTCTATTTCAATACTTTGTAGTTTCTTCCAATAGTTTAGACTAGTTATTTTATCCAATTTCAGAGTTAAAGATATCGAGGTTTCAGCTGGAGTGCTTAGCAAATCTTTATTAGTGTAATCAACTATCCGCTGTATGGTTCTCTGGATTCTACTACCTGTAAATAAATATAAATCAGTTTTACCGTTTTTTTCAACCGCGGGCCTTTGATTCTCAATATTTAAACCTTTAAATTGTTGAAATTGATTTCTTAAATCTTGCAATTCTATTTGTGATTTTGTATCCAGATATTCAAACTGTCTTTGATTTAGAATAATCTCTAACATTTTCTCTCGGATTCTTGGGTTGATCTCTCTTCCTCCATTATCCAAAAATATTGGCGGTTTACCATCTCTGGCTCTTTCTACAAAAAACTTACGTTTCTTATCATCCACATCTATAATCTTCCATATTTGAGCTGATAAAAATACATTTTCTCCAATATAGTCACTACCTTTACCAAAAGCTGGAGGGTCAAGTTCTCCAATAGTTTTACCATTATTTATAACTTGAAAACCTTTTTTAGCTTCAAATACAGCATAAAAGTCTTTACTGGTAACCAGATATTGAGATTGAATACCCAAAATTAGCTCTCTTTGTAAATTTTCTATAAGTTCTAATTTTATCAAATGATCCATAATCTTTTGAATTTTATTTTGAGTAATTTCTCTAAAAGCCCAATTTTTTGATAATTTGGAAATCAGTTCACCACTTTCAATTCCGCTAGTTTGCTTGAGAATACTAAGAATTTGTTGAACTATAATATCATATCGTTTGATCTCTTGATTTGGCTCCAAGAAACCTTCTTGTAACAGTTCATAGCAGGCAAGATTTTGAAGTAATTGCCATTGATCTAAGCTATAAACAGTGAGTTTGCTTTTTTTTGTTTTACGACCACTTCGCCCCAGTCTTTGAGATAGTGAACTGACTGACATAATACTACCAACTTGAATCACTTTATCAATCGAGCCAATATCAATTCCAAGCTCCAAAGTAGAAGTACAAACAATAGAAAAATCATCTTTTTGATTTGTTTTAGCAAAGTTTTCTGTCCACTCTCTACTTTCTTTTTCTACCGAGGAATGATGAGCAAAATATTGGTGATAACTCTTTTCTCTACTTGCTTTTTGTTTTAGCTTCACAGCAATTTCTTCTACGCGACTTCTGGAATTTGGAAAAATTAGAGTTTTAGAATTTAGATTTTCTTGATACAAATCATCTAGTGTTGGTTGACTCAACTCTGCTGTTTCTTGATTGAAGAATTTAAATTTTACTTCAATTTCATTCTTTTTTGAATCTTTTAATACTTTAGTTTTATCAGGATTTCCAAAGAATTTTTTGGCTAAATCATAATCGCCAAGAGTAGCTGAAAGTCCAACAAAGCGAACAGGTTTAGTGTTTAATTCTTGCAAGCGGTAAAGAAGAGATTGCAAATGAACACCTCTGTCAGTTCCTAAAAAACTGTGAATTTCATCAATGACTACAAAAGCTACTTCTGAAAATACTTTTTTGATGTCTTGAGGCTTATTGCAAAACATAGCTTCAATAGATTCTGGGGTAATCAAAACAATTCCTTCAGGATTTTGAATAAGTTTCTTTTTCTCACTCTGGCTAGCTTCTCCATGCCATTTTGTTACTTTTATGTCTAAGTGCTTGCATAGTTCTTCTACCCGTTTAAATTGATCATTTATTAAAGCTATTAGCGGAGAAATATACAAAATTTTGACTCCTTTATCTTTCTGATAACCATCTGGATAACAAAGTGATAAAATAGGTAAAAAAGCCGCTTCGGTCTTACCACTAGCTGTTGCAGCTGACAGGATATAATTATCTTGAGTTTGAGTGATATATTTTATGCTAGCTTCTTGAATCTGTCGCAATTCACCCCAACCTGCATCCCAGATGTATTTTTGAATTTGAGGTGAGAGGAGGTTGAAGGAAGTGGGCATTATAGAATAATAAAGTTACTTATTTAACCAAGGTGAATTGTGGTTTGGCTGTGAAATATTTTCAATTGCTAATTCTGTTTTAAGTATAAAATCATCAAAAGTTAAAATTTCTAGGTTGTGAATTTGTGAATTTTGATTAAAAAATTCTTTTTTTTCGCTTTCGCTCTTGAAATGATGAATTCTACCAAAAATTAAAGTGTATTTTCTTTTGTACGGCTTATTTATTTCAGGAAACCGCTTCATTAACTTTTCTAATGCTTTTGGTTGTGTTAGTAAATCTTCCCATTGCCTTATTTGGCTTATTGCTTGAGTTAATTTTTCAGTAGGATTGCCATTTTTTCTAATTGCTTTCTTATTAGGTCTTTCAATTTCTACTAAGTTTATACTGCCGTCGTAATACTCAATCAAAAAATCAGGAATTAGTGTCTTATAACCTTGAATATTTTTCTTTTCGTTAGTAAAGTCTTTGGGTTGCGAGATAAATTTTTTACCATAAAGATCTAATATTTTTAGATTTGATTCAAGCTTTTTTTGAAAAATTTCTTCAATTTCATCACCTTCATCATTTAACAAATTTTTTAGTTCTTGAGTAAATAATTTTAATTTTTCTACAACTTCAGGTCGTCTATATCTAATCTTTAAATCGATATCTTTTTCGGTAACAAACCTGAGCTTAGCGTTTCCTTCTTTAAAAGCATATTTAAAATTTTCTAACTCCTGTTCTTCAATATTTATTTTAGGTGTATAGATTGTAATTTTACCAGTAAAAGAAAATGAAAAGTGATCTATAATTTCTCTATCCTCAGTCTCAGAATCTTCAATTTCAATACCAACACCCTTTCTAGCCTCCTCCAAAAATAAATATAATGACTGAAAATCAATTTGTTCTTTTTTACTCGAATCTTCTATATAAAAAGCTATACTGTAAACTTCTTCACGTGGATTTATTATAGCAAAAACTTCTTGGTTTAAAGATTCAGATGATGATTTTATTTCAAATGTTCTTTCTTGTAATTTAGTAATTTTAAGTTTTGTTGTTGGATATTTTTGAACAGAGGGGAGGGTAACATTTATATTTTTAAAACCCTGCTCTATGTCCAATTCAGGTTGAATAATTAAGCAGTGGTTATTTTGTTCTTTTATAAATTCTATAATTTTATTTTTTATATCCTTTGACATAATATTTATTTTCTAAATCAATTCAATTTCTCCATCCTTTTGAATCTCTCCTTGGCTGTTTCCGCCGTCTGTAGATTTAATCACATGGTTTTTATCAATTTGTGGGTTTTGCCTTAGGATACTTAGGATTTTTAAAAAATCACGGATTACATCTCTTGGAGTCAAAAACTCTTTAGCTCCTGGACGGTTATAAACTTCTTCCATAAAGCTCTGAATATCAGATTCGTTAAAATCAATATTAGTACTATAATGCAAGTCAAAAATTCCTTTTAAGTTTTTTAGAAGTACAAAAATCTCCTCGTGGGATAATGGATAAAGTTTGATAACTGGCTGTGAATAATCTCGCACTTCCAAAGTTTCAAACTGATTACTGGCAAGCCTAGATTTGAGAGCGTCATAGCTGAACAAGCCTCTTCTAGTATCTTCCAAAAATTCTTTAGTTCCACCAAAGTTTATCATCAGATTAGAAACTCTACCTTGCATACAGTCATTATAGATATTTAATATTTTTTCGTAGTTTTTATCTCTGGTTGCTGGGTGGATTATCTTGTAAAGATTGATGGCTTCATCCAAGTTTATCACTAAACCTGAATAGCCAATTGCTACCAAAAACTTTGTCCAATTTCTTAGCATTTGATAATAATTCTCATCATCAATAATTTCTCGCACTCCCAAATCTTGCCTAGCTTCTGTTTTGGTTGTATATTCACCTCTCAGCCACTTCAAAGACATTCGCATAAGTTCTATATTTTCTGTCACAAAACCTTCATAATATTTGGCTACAACTTCTCCAAATTCAAAAGCCCCAACATCTGTAATTTTTTTGATGGTTTCCAAAATATTTCGTTTTACTAGTGGTAGGTTTTCTTGAGTTCTGAGATCAAACGGATCGATATTGTTTTCTTCAGCAGTTTTTTGCATAATACCATCAATCCAAGTTTCCAAAATAGTACTTAGTGCATTTCCATCAGGATTGGTTTGAATAGCTAGAGAGTCTATCAAATCCGAATAAACTCTTACAGCTTTACGGGTATTGTCATACAATCTTTTTTCAGGTGAAAAATCGGTAGAAGCTACTACAAAATTTTTCTTGAGAGCAATTTGTTTGATTAAAGCTATCATAAAACTTTTTCCACTTCCAAAATCTCCAATCCAAAATTTCATGCTACTAGAACCTTTTTCTACTTCTTGTATGGTTTCTAAAACAGCATTACTTTCGTTGCTCCGACCAACTAGAATGTGTTGCAATCCTATTGCAGGGACAACTCCGCCTTGTAGTGAATTGATAATAGTCGTAGCTTCTTTTGGTTTGATGTTAGGCATAAAATTTGATGAATGTTTTAAATTAGATTTTGATTGTAACTTGAAATACAGTAAATTTGGTCATTTTGTTCGACTAAATTTTCTTCGTGAATTTCATAAAATTTTTGGTTGATTTTTTGGACTAGACTGGTTTTAAATTGTTTTTGAGATTTTGCAAAATCGGATACTTGGGAATCATTTAACTGGAAATTATTTTCTCTAAATAAAGCTAACAGCTCGGTTTCAATTTCACTAAAATTTATCTCAAAATCTGATTTAGAATTTGTACTGCCTGCAAAAAAGTCTGCAATATTATTGGTTGAATTTGAATTTTTTTCTGATTTCTGAACTTGAAAATCTGTATTTAAGATTTTATTTTGATCAATTTTTGAATCTTCTTCTTGCAAAACCTGATTAAGCTTAGCTGTCATTTCAAAGTGAGTTTGGTGAGCTTTTTGAGTCTCAGATAAATCTAGCTTTAATTCTTTTCTTTTTATTTTAAAGAGATCTTTTATTTCTTCTTTTTTAACCTTATCATTATTATTTAGCGGATTTCTAGTTTTACAAATAATTTCAAACTGTTTTAGTTTTTCTTCGTCATCTGCAAAAATAGTTTTTATAATACTTGCTGGTAACGATTTAGGTTCTGGCAGGTTCGAATTTGGATAGTTTTTGAAAGTCAGTAACTCGTAATATTTGTAATAATACCATAAACTAGCAGTTTTACTTTTTTTAACAAACTCTTTGAAAAGCTCAAAATAAATCAAATATTGACTAGGGTTTTGAGAATTTAGATCTAAAAGCTCGTCACATTTTTGCTTTAACTTAACCAAATTAGATTCTGTTTCTAACAGTTTTTCTAAAACTTCTCTCCATTTATTCCTATTCAACCTATAATATAATTTTTTAGGGATTTCTGGCGAACTGACAATTTTTTGCTTAATAAAACTTCTTAATAAATTGCTGGTTTCAAAGCCCAACTGTTTATTTAAAAGATTCAAAGAAAAACTTGAGTTAATATCTTTTTTATCTGGAAAATAATAATTCGAAATACTAAATTCACTAATGCAAAAAATGCTGTATAAAGTATTGTCATAGTCAAAATACTCCTTTGAAGATTGTTTTATTCTTTTTTCTAAGCTAGAACCTTTTTTTCTTAAAATTTCATCTGTTTTATAGCATAATTCAAGATACAATTTTACTATCACCAATTCAAAAAATTCATGATCAAGAATAGCTCTTTTATAAGGTAGTTGTAGCGAATTAATATAGAATATATCTTTAACTGATAAATCTTTTAAGTTATTTACTATATTAGAAAAGTTAGGATTTGTGATTTTAAGATTCGGTTGTGGACTTAGGGATTTTATTTCAAAAAATTGCGGCTTTTTAGGTATCAGAGTTGGTTTAAAGTCACCAACTTCTATGATGTCTTTAATTACATTTTTCCTCTCTTCAAAAACAATAGATTTGTTATTTAAGCTATCATTGGTATTAAAATTTTTGACTTCAACTTTATTAGTAGAAAAAACTTCGATGCTCTGTTTTAATGGCAAAATACTTCTTAGTTCAATAACTTGATTCTGTGTTTTAAGGGATTCGTGAGATTGAGAATCATTATCAGCTTGGGCAAAGCTAAAAACATGAACTGGTAAATTAAACTTGGTTAATCCGATTAAAATATAAAAACTAGTTAGCAAAAAGAACGAGAATAAGGAAGAAAAAATTAAATAAACTTCTGTAGGTGAAGTTAAAATTAAAATAATATTTAAAATAAAACTAGTAATTCCTAAAATTAAGGAGGTGGTGAGTTTTACATTAGTTGTAATTTTAAACTTATAAAAGAGTAATATCGTTATTAATATTATAGAGACTAGCATTAATGGGAAAAAGACCCCAAATACAAACAAAGGTATAAATAATAACAATAAAGCAGCTACTAACAAATACCATCTCCAACCAAAAAACAATAAATTCCTCCAGGACTTTTGTTTGAGTAAATCTCGACTTAAAAACTGGATTATTTTACTTAGCATAAATGACTATTTTATTTTCATAAGGTTTAGCATTCTAAGTTGATAAATTTAAAAATTCGATTTGTAAGTTTGTTTATCAGTATCGTTATAATTTTAGATTGTATCTAACAATGGGTAAAATATATTTGGTGCGAATATCCGCTTCAGTAAGGGTTTTTTGTAAATCATATGATGAATTTTGGAATGCTTTTTTGTGGCTGGTTAAACTGCTACTTAGCTAAGTCACCTTTTGCTGAGTTAGTCAACGAGGGGTTAAGGCTTAAAATGTTTTACTAAATCAAAGAGTTGGAGCAACAAGAGCTATAAAACAAGAAATTATTGATTTTTGTAAAAAGAACTCAGTCTAAACAGTTACCAGGTGAGTTTAAAAAGTTATTTAAGTTTGTAGAATAAATCTAAGTCCCCACGCGGGGGATACCGTGAGAGCGAAGCGGTTCACGGAGGGGGTGGGGAAGTTGCCGTTAAGTTGTGTAGAGGCGAATTTTAATTCGCCATTGTTAAATTATGTTAGGCTCAGGTGACGGGAATCAGAGTTGAATCAGACAAAGAAATTATTATTGATCATGATAATTAAGTTCAAGATGGTAATTTTGACCCAAAGCTTTACAAAATAAGTAAAATCAAAAACAAATAATTAAACATAGTTATCATGCCTTCAATTGTAGACCTCAAAAACATTTTTAAAAACCTAAAATTAGAAAAAGTAACCAAACTATTTTCACTGTTTTACACCAAAACTTTCAAGATTTCTGAGCAGGAACCTTTAAATAAACTAAGCTTGGTTTTTGTTATTTTTATCGATATTTTTGTATTCATAAATGTACTCGCGGGTTTGCAATACGCAACTTCGATGGTGCCAAGTCCGACCGATATTTATCCGTGTCAGTATTTATTTCAAGACATAAATTTTAATACAAATAACTCCTCCAAAGTCTATTATTTTAACCGCAATCCAATCTACTATTCTAAAGACACTCAAAACAAATTACCATACCAAATCGACCCAATTTGTGTTCAAACCCAAGACAAATTTAACCCAATTCGGACAGAAGCTAAAAAGGTGTACGATTCAGTTTATGGTCTCCAAAGTGGCATAAATACACGCGATAATAAAATAAATAAATTAAAAAATGAATACGATTCGGCACTGCTCGAAAAAATTGCCAGCCAGAAAAAAGAAAATTCTATCAACCTAAAATCTGCTGACGAAATAAAACTGGAGATCGACACTCTGACTCAAAATAACTCTACAGATAAGACTGAAATTGATAACCTGCAAAACAAATTTGCGGAACAAGAATCGGTAAAAGATTACTTTAAATTTATCGATAACAACAAAGAAAAACTAGATAATAATCGCAGCAATTCTTCGTTTTGGTATGAGTGGCAGATTTTTCTAGCTCAGGTGTTATTTCTCATTCCTCTAGTTGCAATTGCACTTTTCTGGCACAGATTTAGTCTTAGAAAAGAGTGGGGTTTTCAGGCTTTGATTTCTTGGAATTTGTTTTTGGTTTTCTTGATTCCTGTGATTTTTCAGGTGCTTGCTTTTGTTCAATTTGGGTATGTTTTTTCATTTATTATAGAAATAATCGGGGCGATTTTTAGTGGTTTTTTGGTTTTTGGAGTGTATGGTTTGATCGTGATAATTCCTCTGATCGGGATCGGGATTTTAAAATTTTTACAGAGATTTGTATTCAACGACAAAGTCCAGGCAGCCAAGAGAATTCAAAAAATGAAATGCGTGCATTGTGCCAGAAAGCTAAGGCTAGACGATAAATTTTGCCCATTTTGTGGAACAGATCAGCTTCAAAAATGTAACACCTGCGACATGCAAACCTACAATCATTTGAAATACTGCAAAAATTGTGGCTCTAAGACGGAGCAAACTAGGAACGAAGAAAGTGGGGGAAAAAACCGATAATCCTGTCGATACAACAAAATCAAGTTTTTAGATTGTAGAAAAAGATTTTGAAACTAAGTTTATTCTGTCTCTTCAGTGTAAACCTTACCTAAATCTAAACCGCCAACTCCACAGACCTATTGACCTTTTATTGAGTTTTGGTGAGGGTTCGGTGTTTGGGTAATTTGCACCATTTTTGCAGTTGCCCCGCACTCAACCAATCCAAATTTTATGAACACCAACCAAATCACTTGTCCAAATTGTGGTCATCATTTTGAGGCTACCTCCGCACTTACTAGCCAAATCAAAAGCCATCTCGAAAACGAATACACCCGAAAAATTAAAGCTCAAGAAACCTCTCTAAAAGCTGAACTAAATCAAAAATGGCTGGAGATGGAAAAACAGCGTCAGGTGGAGCTTGGACAACAAAAACAAAAAATGGAAATCGAGGCCAAAAACAAAGTCGAACTAGAGCTAAAAGACTTGCAGGCTAGGGATCTGGAAAATCAAAAAAGACTAGAAGAGGCAGGAAAACGAGAGCTAGAAATGCGACAACAGGCTAGGGAATTAGAAGAACAGAAAAAGAATATGGAGCTAGAAATTGCTCGCAAAATGGATGAGGAGCGAAAAGCCATCGAGCAAAAAATCACCTCAGAAATGGATGAAAAAACCAGACTGTCTCTAGCTGAAAAAGACAAACAAATGGAACAACTCAAAAAAAGTCTCGAAGATGCCAACCGCAGAGCCGGACAGGGGAGTCAGCAAATCCAAGGAGATGTGCAGGAAAACGACCTAAAAGAAATCTTGAGTAGAAATTTTGGATCAGATCAGGTTAGGGATGTAGCCACTGGGGTGCGAGGTGCCGATATCGTGCATACCGTCCACAACAATTTTGGGCAAAAACTGGGCGTAATACTCTGGGAGTCCAAACGCACAAAGAGCTGGACAGAGGATTGGGTCAAAAAACTAAAAGACGACCAAGCCAGTATCCAAGCCGACGTATCGGTGGTTGCGACTCAGACCCTTCCCGATGGGATCGATAGTTATGGGTATTACAACGGAGTCTGGGTGGTCAAATACAACACCTCGTATATCCTAGCTCTCACCTCCACCATCAGGTACTTTTTAGGAGAGATGCACACGGTCAAAAACTCGCAGGTTGGGAAGGGTGAAAAGATGGAATATTTGTATAGCTACCTCGCCAGTCCGCAGTTTCGCAACAAGATCGAAAATATAGTGGATGCGTTTAGCAGTATGCAGGAGGGGATTGACGTGGAAAAACGAGCCATGCAGAGGATCTGGAGCAAACGTGAAAAAGAACTAGATAGGGTTATCGCCTCCACCACCACCATGTACGGAGATCTCCAAGGGATCATGGGTGCCAAGCTGGAACGGGTGGAAAGACTGGAGCTGGAAATAGGGGGAGATGAGGAAGGGGATGAGGAGCTGTTTTAGGGGGGGGTAAATTTTATTTTAAATTATGATTAAGAAAATTCACATCAAAAATTTTAAATCAATTGAAGAAATTACAATAGATAATTTAAATCCTGATAAAAATATATTTGTTGGTAATAACGAATCTGGTAAAAGTACTATTCTAGAGGCGATTAATTTGTGCTTAACGAAAAAACATTATGGAGAGAGTGTTGATCATTTTTTACACCCTTTCATGTTTAACATAGATTTAACAAAGCAATATTTGAAAGATAATCCTAAGACTACTGATTTACCATATATACTAATTGAGTTATATTTTGAAAGTAATGAGATCCTTCAATCATATCGTGGTAGTCAAAATGATTTTAAGGAAGATGCTATAGGTATAAGTTTGAAAATTCAATTCAATGCTGAATATACGCAAATTTTATCAGAAATTTATAACGACCCATATGAGCTTCAAAAGACTGAATATCTTCCTCACGAGTTTTATCATTGTGAGTGGGAAGATTTTAGCGGAGGAACGATTAATTTGAGAAAGTTGTATTCAGAAATAAAATGTAATCTAATTGATTCAGGTGGTAAGCAAAGGTTTAATTCTACAGAGAGAATTTCTAAACAGTATATATCGCAATTACTAGAACCTAAAGAGATATCACAGTTAGACAAAAAATATAATGACCCTAGAAAGACTTTTACAAATGAAGACATAATAAATAACTTGAACTCTGAACTTTTAGATCTTAAAGAATACACGGAAAAACCTATGAAATTAGGTTTAGATTTGTCTCCTAAACACAACTGGATAAACTCAACAATTCCTTACTTAGATAACATACCTTATGATTATGTAGGTCAAGGTGAGCAAAGTATAGTAAATACTTTATTAGCTATACAAGCCAGATCATCAGATTCATTCAATATTATCTTATTAGAAGAACCAGAAAACCATTTATCGCACTCTAAAATGAGTAGTATGCTGAAATTGATTTCAGATAAAACTGGATCAAATTCACAACTTTTTATCACTAGTCACAGTCCTCAAGTAGTTAACAGATTAGGGTTAAATAATATATTTTTAACTTCCAACAAGGGTGAAGAAATAAATTCATTTTCAAGTTTAAATAAAGACGACTATCAATTTTTCCAGAAAGCAACAGGTTTTGATACTCTACGAGTTTTGTTAGCAGATAAACTAGTTTTAGTAGAAGGACCTGCTGATGAAATGATTTATAATAAGTGCTTTGAAAGTATACATAAGTGTGAACCAAGAGAGAAAGGAGTTGATGTGATTAGTTGTAACGGACTTACATTTAAGCGATATTTAGAACTTATTAAAATTTCCAATAATAGCCAGAGAGTTCATGTATTAAGAGACAATGATAAAGATGATCAAAGTCAATATTTAAATGAATACAAAAATAAATGTGAGGTATTTTATGAAAAAGATTTAATTGAAAATTATACTTTGGAACCATATTTTTATAATGCGAATGAAACTGATAATCTTGATAAATTATTAAAAACACTAGATAGGAAAAATAATGAAAGTAAAGACGACACTATTAAATGGATGATGGGCAATAAGACTAATTGGGCTTTGAAAGTTGCAATGTCAGATTTTGCATGGAATTACCCAACATACATTTCAAATTCAGTTAATCAAATTATTACCTAATAAAATGAGTCTTACAGTCATTAAAGCAGTCGCAGGGTCTGGAAAAACCCACCAGATTATAAACGAGCTTGATACAGAGACTAAAACTCTGATAGTTACATATACTAAGTCTAATCGAGATCAAATTATAAATGGAACGATTATAAAGTTTGGGTTTTTACCTAAAAACATAATAATTTTAACATGGCTAGAGTTTTTGTTCAGAGATCTTGCTAGACCGTACAGCAATCAATTTTCTAAAGGGATGAAACTCGATGGTATGGATATTTATACTAAAAAAGAAAATTTACCCAATGTAGCAGGAGTTACTCAAGAAACATCTGAATATTATATAAATTCAAAAAATCAGATTTATGATTTTCGCCTTCCATTGTTTTGCTACAAAATAATTGTAAAGTCTAGTCTAGTATTAGATAGGCTTGGTAGATTATATAATAAGATCTATATTGATGAAGCTCAAGACTTGTGTGGCAATGATTACGATATAGTTGGAGAAGTAGTGAAAAAAATAGATATGATCATTGTAGGTGATTCTTTTCAAAATACTTATGACACACACCAAACAACAAAATATAAAGGAAAGAAAACTGGGTATGTGGATATTTTTGATTACATTGTCAAAAACAATATTCCTTACAACCCAAAACAATTAAATAAAACACGAAGGTTTGGCAAAAATATTTGTAAATTTATAAATGACATTTTTCCAGATATAAATATGGAACCTCATGAAGATATCTTAGACGAAGGATTTATTGATTTTATTTATGATGATGAAATCAAAAGTTTTGTTAGTGTTAACAAACCAATTGCTCTTACATATGACAAAAATACTCCAAAAAAAGTTCATACAGAGAAAAGAATAAATATTGGCGAGTCAAAAGGTCTAGGATTCACTGCAATTTTAATTTATTGTTCAAAAGACATGTTGGAAGCTTGTCTTAAAAAAGATTCATCGAAATTAGCACAACAAACCAGGTATAAGTTATATGTTGCTCTTTCTCGAGCTAGAAAAGTCGTCGGTATTTATATTAACGAAACTAAAAACTCGTTAAAATCTGATCCGTTTTTTTGATTAAAAATTTAACCAAACCTCCACGCTCCAAACTCAGAATATTTTATATCTAAAAGGTAGATAGACTTCCAAAACTTCCTCCCGATTTTCAAGACGATTGAGGAGGTTTTAAATACAGAGAAAAGTGGATAATTAAAGCCCCCACCCGGGGGAAACCGACAGAGCGAAGTGGTTGGCGGAGGGGTGTGGGGAAGTCGCCATCAAATTATGTGGTAGGGGACGGATTTATCCTCCCCGTTGTTGAATTACGGCTACCCAGGCGACGGGAATCTAAAAACAATTAATCAACCCTCACTTTCCGCTTGCTTGCAAGATTCGCATAAATATGCTGTATTGTGTTTGTTAAATCTATGAAAAAAGAAGCAATCCCGCAAATATCGTCTTTAGAGAGTATCAAACAGTTTTGGAATCGTGTTTTGAACCAGTTAACCCAACTTGCAACTGTAATCTGCTTGGAAGGTTTTGTAGAAAGCCAAAACAAAAAGTAGGAAGTATTTTTAGGTGGAAAATTCCCCCAAATCCAAGAAGATTGCGGAGAAGAGATTGAAAGCTGGGTAACCCTTTTGCAAGATTTGTGTGCCTACGGTTACGGTCCAGGAAGGGGTGAAGCAAAAGAGCCGTTTCACAAAGAAGGTTTGAATCACATACTGCCAAATTTTTTATATCGTATTCTGGTTATTTTGGAGCCATTTTATGAGAAAAAGCTGATTGATAAGGATCATGTTATAGCTAGTGTAATTGCGGCTTTATTTCACGATTTTAGCACAAGTAAAGAAGATGGTTGGAAAGAAACAAATACAGCAAATGAACTTTTGTTTGAAAGAGATAGCGGTTTGTATGAGAGTGTTTATGAAAAACAGGAAGCTCCTACACAGGGTAGGAATGAAGCTTTTAGTGCCTTAGTTGCTCGGACTTTAATGATTAGGCAAAGTAAAAATAATGTTGACTACACAAAGCTATTTTCAATTGTGCAAGCCATGATTTTGAACACCATTCCTATGATGGATTACACTCGGCAACGGCAGAAATAAGCGGGAAAACAATTGAAGGTACTACTGTGACTGTAGATAACTCGACTTTCAATCTTACTGGGCTTAAAGTTCCTGAATTAATCAAAGAAATTTTGGGTTTGGGGACAATGGTTGCAGATCTTGGGCCTGGAATATTTGGGAACCAATTTACTCACAATTCGCCTAAAGAGCATTATATAATTGCAGCTTTGGGAGAGATTTTTCGACTAAAAATTGAGCTTAATAAGGGGCGAGGTGGAGATCTTGATAATCGGATTCAAAACTGGGAAACTTTACGTAAACTAGATCAGCTAAAGTTGGCCAAAGATTTGATTGTTATAATTAGGGAAGAAGCTGTTTTTCAAACTTCGATTAGAGAGCAATTTATGAATAACCTTTTGAGATTATCTATTTTAACACTAAATGGTAGGCAAAATAAGAAGAATTTAGAATCTATTTTGGATAAGTTGAAGTCAGATGCCTTTCTGGAATGCCCTGAGGCTTGTTTGAAATTGGCAGATAAATTAGATGCTTCGCTTTCTTCTACGAGAAGTCTGAATAGCTTTTTAGAGGAAGTAAAAATTTTGACTGCGGTAAAGCGTCCAACACAATATCCCAGTCTTTTTGTTGATTACATATAGATCATAGATCCTGAAACAAGTTCAGGGTTGTGTCTGAGCTAAGTTGGTTTAGATTTAGATTTGAGTTTGGGAAGTCATTACTTTTGGAGTATTAGGATGTATTCAAAAAATTGATCAAGGGCCACAACTATACTTTCAGGTCCTATTCTTTGAGATTTTTGGTCTTCAATAAAAAGGAATTTTTCTTTGGTTTCAGGCAAATTTTTGGGAATCATGGTGTATAAATTTTTGTATTTTGGCTGCAGGGTGTAATTTTTTTGAAGTTCTTTTTGAAGATAGCTTGGTTTCGGGTTAAAGCTTTTTCCTACAATTATAAACATGTCAGCTAGCTCACAAGTTGCCAAACTTAGGTCGTTTCCGCTATCACCAGCTGCTATTCGAAATATATTTTTGTCTGGTAAAAACTGTTTGCTAATCTCAGCTTCTCGGTAAATGCAACTGGCTTTATTTCTACTCACAAGATCCAAGCAATAGCGATTTGTTGGTCTATTTTTTTTGGAATTGTTGCCAAATTCTTCACACAAATTAGTCTCGACTTTAAACTTTAAATCTGAAATTATTTCCCCAAAATCTTTTTGAATAGCTTGCAAAATTTGCTCTGTTTGTTTGGTTTCAAGGGGGATATCAAATAGCAGATTAGCCATAAAATCGAACGGCCACTCCATTGATTTTGCGTGGTCGTGATTTTGAAATCGTAGGTTATAAATTTGGTATTTTCCAAGCAAAGGCTGAACTTTAGAAATTAGTTTAAGTTTATCAAAATTTTGAATTTGGTTAGCATAAATTTTATCTTCAATTATTTTTCCGTTTGGTTTAAAAACGTAATTAGTTATGCCTACGTTGCAACTAGCTGCCACAATTTTGAGAGGATTGTCTTTAAAATCTTGCCGCACATCTTCAATTCCAGCTCCAGAAATAACCCAAATTGGAATGTTTTTTTGCTTACTAAAATCGGCTAGTTTTTGACTTGCTTGCTGGTCAGATTGCCCATTTATTTTTTTGATTGCGGTGTTGTCTTTGTCCAAAAAAAGCGACAAGTAAAATTCTTTTTGGTTTAGAAGAATCGGTTTTTGTTTTTTAAGAGTGTTGATCAATTCTGAATTTTGATAAATTTTGGAGCTACTTTCAGAGCTTGGATTTTGCAAAAAAGTTGGGTCATTAATTTTTAATTTTTTAGCTTCCCTCAGCCATTTTGAATAGGTTTTTGAGAAATCGTTTGAACCCCAAATTTGTTTTCGAAAGTGCCAGTAAAAATAACATTTCACCAGATTTGTAACTTTTTCTAAGTCAGTTTTTTTGTTTGCAGTAAAGTAGATTTTGATAGGATTTTTGGTAATTTTTCGGTTAATCGCAATCGGTTTTTGAATAAAATTTTGAGCCAGATTTTGACTGTTATAATTTCCTAGCCAGCTGTATTTTTCCACAATCTGTTTTTGCTTCAAAATAAGATTTTTATCGTTGTAAGTTTTCTCAACTGCTTCAGAAATTTGAGCTGGTTTTTTGGGATCAAAAAGGTAAATAGACTCATTTTTTACAAAAATTTTATGGGCGTTGTATTTTTTACTCAAAACAATAGCCACTCCACAAGAGGCATTTTCCAAAGCCGTTAGTCCCCACGGCTCCCACAGCGAACAACCCACATAAATAAAGCAATTTTGAGATTTTTGAGAGTTAATTTGTCCCATAATTTGGGCAGTAGCAGCCATTTTTACCTGATCAGGTTGCCCCAAAAAGATCACTTTTCCTTTCAATTTAGCCTCGTTTTGATTATAAAATTTTCTAATTTTACCAGCCAAAGTAAGCTTGCCGCCATGCTCGGAGGCAAATTTTTGTTCGTCAAAAATCTCTTGAAAAAGGATTAAATTAAAATTGCTACGTAAATATTCCTGGCTACAAAAGGCTTGCAAAAGCTCAAACCAGCCCTTACGATCCATATTTGGCTGATTATCAAACCTGCCCATGGAGTACAAAACTGACTTGTTTGGGTTGCTAAATTGTCGGAGGCAAGAATCCAAATATCTTTGTATTTCAGGGATAATTTTTTCGATGTCGGGGTTAAGGTTTTGAGTGTTAAATTCCGATTCATCAGAGGTTTTTAAGTGTGAATGTGAATTAAACTCGAATGTTTTGCTCGACTGAGAATTTGAAAGTCCTAAATTATTTGCTTTTAGGTCAGGTACAACCTCATTTTGAATCAACGGTCGGGGGTAAAAAAGGTGATTTTGAATACCTGGAGCTTGAATTATTACCTCTTGTATTTTAGGTAAAAAGTCGCTTTGCCAACTGTAAAATCCAGAAATTTGCTCGGTTTTTTCGTGGGCTGAACTGACGATAATGGTTTCTAAAAGCCTTTCTGATGCTAATCTTGCGGCAAAGAGTGTTTTTGGGTTGGTTATTATTTCATCTATCAAATTTTTGGTTTTTTGCTCGTCTAAATTTGGGTAAAGTCTAAACTTTTCTTCGATCTGGTGAATGGCTTTGGGAAGTCCGAGACTGTGGCTTTGACCCACAAAAATCATTAAATCTTGCCTCACGCCTTGCTTAGCTAGCTCAACCTTCAAAAATTGACCTAAATACCCCCCAAATGCATAAGGAAGCCGAATTACAAAAGGAATATCACTTTGCTTAAGCCATTTGGCAACTATTTTTTGAGCGATTTTGGGCAGGAATTTGTAAAATAAATTTTGACCGTTTCGCACCTCTTGTTTGTCAAAATGCTGGCGTTGATTTGGTTCAAACTCCAAACGGTGAATTTTGATCGGGAAAATTGGTTTTAGATTTAGATGGTGAACATTTAGAGAAATTTCCTCTTCTTTTTGGGAAAAATAATCTTTAAAAATGTCTTTGTAAGGATAGTCTTTGTGCTGATCAAAAGGAGCAATTTGGCTAAAAATTTCTATACGGTAATTTCTATGATCAGAAACTTTACTAATCGACAAACCCTCAGCTAATCCTGTTTCGAAGGTAATTTGACCGCCCAAATCGGTTCGCCACTCAAGGTTGTTGCCAAGTATTTTTTTGATGTTTTTCCCGTAAACTCCCATTAGATCAATAGTTGCGACTTTGTCTGGATGCGGGTAGGTTTTTTTGAGATCAGGATTTTGGTTTAAGATTTCCAGGATTTTTTCAGAAATTAAACTAGTCTTTAAAGGTTTTTGAGACAGTTCTGCAAACAGTTTTTCTAGTTCAGAATCAAGCTTGAGAGGCATTTGGAATACACAAATCTTAGCTTAAAGTAGGCAGTTGTCAATTGTTTTTGGGCAATAAAAATTCCCCCATAATCATTGTTGATCGATGGGGGGGTACTCTAACTAGGAGTTAGATAGCAAAGCAGGAGGTGTTTCTCCTACTCCTTGTCCCAAACCGCCTTCACCTTGTTGAGTTTGAGAGGTTTGAGTTTCTTGCTGAGTAAACACCGTTGTTTGTTACGGGGTTTGTTCTACAGTCTTAACTTCAGTAGTGTTGCTCATAATTCTCTTTGAATTAAATAAAATTTTCCAATTGAGCCATCTACTAATAAACTAAAAAATATCTTATGTCAAATTATTTAATGCGAGATAGTATTGAAATCTATTCTTTTCTTGATGTATTTGGCTTAAATAAGGAATTATCTAAAAGGATTTATTTTGAGGTAAATATAATTTTGGAGTTTCTTTATGATAGAAGGGCTCGCCTTGATTTGTTGGAAGTCATCTAGATAACATTCAAACTAGACAAAACCCTCATATTACCAAAAAGCTTAATTTGTATTAGCAAATCAGAATTATATTTGATGCAATTTGCTGAATTTAAAAATTAAAAACCAATCTAAAATGTCTATCATCAAAAACCAAGAAGACCTTCAAAAACTACGTCATTCTTGCCTAATTTTGGCTAGTTTGATGCATAAAGTGCGTGATCTGGCTGCTCCAGGAGTTTCTTGTGGAAAGCTTGATCAGATGGCAAATGAGTTTATCGCCGATCACAAAGCTAAGCCGAGTTTTAAGGGTTTGTATGGCTATCCATATACTTTGATTAGCGAACTAAACGACGAAGTTGTGCATGGTATGTCGCCGATGAATAAGATTATTCCAGATAATTGTATTATTAGTTTTGATTGTGGGGTGATTTATGAGGGTTTGTATTCAGATATGTGTATTTTACTCACTTTTGGAGATGTTGGAGCCGATGGGAAAATGTTGGTGCAAAAAACCGAAGAATCTCTTTGGGCTGGGATAAATCAGGTAAAAGCCGGCAAACGTGTAGGGGATATTGGACACGCTGTAGATAAAGTCCTGAGTGACGCAGGTCTCGGGAATGTGCTAGATTTAGGTGGGCATGGACTTGGTTACAAACCGCATGATGATCCACATATTACCCACGCTGGCAAGCCTGGAACTGGACCAAGACTTTTTGAAAATCAAGTAATTGCAATCGAACCAATGGTGACTTTGGGGTCTGGTGAGGTGTTTTTTGAGCCTGTGGAAGGTAGCGGGGTAGAAATTGTACGCTCTCAAGAAGGAGGGCTAGCAGCTCATATTGAACACACAGTTTTGGTCACCAAAAAAGGACACGAAGTTTTGACCGACATCAAAAAAGAAGAGGCTTTGAGTTAATTATAAATGGTGAATTGTTAATGATAAGATTGCTGTTAAAAATTTAATTTTTAGTACTTCTCTCAATCGCCGTGGGGAAGTCGCCGTTTAAATTATGTTGTAGGGGACGGATTTATCCTCCCCGTTGTTGAATTATATCTATTTCACCAACCACCACAAACATACCCCGTCAGTCTGCGACTGCCACCCCTTTCAAAAGGGGAATTTCGAGCTTATCTCTATTTAACTGTTAAGTTGTTGTTAGTGAAATGAGTATATGTGGCGGTCGGGCAAAGTCCGACCTGTTCAAGTTACGCTACGCTAACTCTTCTCTCAATCGCCGTGGGGCTTTAGTCGGGCAAAGCCCGCCTTGTTCAGCATTGCTCAGCATGCCTTCTCTCAGTCGCCGTGGGGCTTTGACAAACTAAAATAAAATAATTAGTTTTAGTTAAAAATTAATTTTAACCTTATGACTATTAAAACTGCTTTGATTAGTAAAAATAGACAGATCGCAATTCCAGCCTCTTTTGGTATAGAACCCGGTCAAAGAGTAAAAATTTTACTAGACTCTGATACTGGCATAATTACGATTGAAAAAATACCAAATGCGATTGATATGCTATTTGGAATTGCCAAAGGCTTGAATTTCTCTAGTGACCAGTTTTTAAAAGAAAAGAAAGCTGAAGAGAAAAAAAGGGATAAAAAACTAGGTTTAAATAAATTAAAGATATGAGATATATTTTGGACTCGTGTGCTTTGATTAGCTATATTTTGGGAGAAGAAGAAGCTTTAAAGGTTAAAGATTTGTTGTCTGATTCAAGCCATATTTTTTATTTAAATTATGTAAATTATGGTGAAGTTATTTTTACTTTGGGAAAAAAAGGTCTCAGTGAGCAAATTTTAAGTCAAACAAAAGAAAATCTAAAAAGTTATTTGGGATTGGAGTTCCTAAAAACAGATGATTTTGAAATTATAGAAACCGCAGCTAAATACAAAATAGGTGGTGGATTATCTTATTTTGACGCTTTAATATTAGCTAACAGTTTAAAACATGGTTTAAAAATTATTACCAAAGACTCTGAATTTAAAAAGTTTAGCAAAGAATTTGATATTTTATTTTTATGACCCAAGCTTCCACCTTCCAACCCACATTTTTGCAAAAGCTTTTGGGGAGGAATTATAAATGGTGGTATTTGGTTACCTATTCTTTTAAACAAACCAATATAAGATTATCTTCGTTTTTAATTGGAAATTTTGCTAGTGTTTTGGACTTTGCGATTACAATTTATCTTTGGCTTTTTATTGACCCAATTGCCGAAAGAATAACTTATTTTTTTGTAGGTTTTATTCTTCAAAGATTGATTTGGTCTCAGTATTTTGGGTATTTTAGTGAAAGCATAATTTCGGGTAAAATTGCTAATCGGTTGCTTATTCCGGTAGGCAATATGGGCTATTGGTTTTTTAGAGAAATTGGATCTTCGGTGGTTAGAAATCTGATTTCAGCTGGGTTTATTTTTACTTTTTTACCTTTTTATATTAATTACCTAAAACTTCCAACTTTAAATTTTGTTTTGCTTTTGTTGCCACTTCTAGCGATCTCGTTTGTAATCGATTTTCTGGTGTCGTATATTTTAGCAAGCATTGCCTTTTGGACTGAAGACGTGAGACCCATAGCCTATTTAACAGTTATTATCGTTAAGGTTTTAAGCGGAATTGCAATTCCTTTTTCATTTTTACCTACTCCCTACAACTGGCTTTTGATATACAATCCATACTCTTTGCTAAACTACCACCCAATGCAAATTTACCTGGGGAAATATTCACCAACCGAAACTTTAATGGTATTTTTAGGTGGAATTGCTTGGTGTTTAGTCCTCTACTTTTTAGCTAATTTTGTGTTTAAAATGGGCTTGAAGAGAAATGAAAGTGTTGGGCTGTAGGTTTGACAAATCACGACTACTCCAGAAAATCATAAATTATGACCCTAACAACAAAGAGCATTAAATACATTGTTTTATTTGTATTACTGTGTGTAATTTCCTTACTAATCGTTTTCAGAAATGATATTATTACAGGAAGTACAAAAAATTCAGCTGTCAACCAAAGTGATCAAACAAAAAGTATAGAACCTTTAAACGACTCCAAAACCATAACAGTAGATTTGGGAAAACAGACCAAAAATTTGGACTCAAATCTTATTTGTTATAATTTTAATCAGATGTTTTTTACCGAATCTGACTATACAAATCAAAAAATAACAGATGCTGTAAAGGAGTTAAAACCTAATTTACTAAGAATTCCTGGAGGTACTATGGCAGATTCTTGGGATTGGGATAAAGGAGGAGTTATAGACCCTAAAGGATTTAATTTCCCGGCTAATTTCAAGTATGAATACGGTCCGGGCCTGATTCAGCAAAATTATCATAGTTATCAAAACGTAAAAAACTTCCTAGCTAAAACTAACACTAAACCCCTGTTTGTATTGAATATAATAACTAAAAACTTAGATACACAAGTTGCATATTTGAAAAGCTTCCAAAAAATTGGCGTTCCAATAGAGTATATTGAGATAGGTAATGAACCTTATTTATTTGATAATACTCTCCACCCAAAAGCTGACCAATACGCAAAACTGGCTACAGAGTGGAATACAAGATTAAAACAAGAATTTCCTGAGGCAAAAATTGCATATGTTGCTTATTCACCCAATATTAGTAACCCACGAGCTATAGAGAAAGCTTCTACATGGAATAACTCTGTATCATCAGTTACAGGTACACCATCAGCCGCATTTCATATCTATACCGACACAACTACCAAAAATAACTCCACCTCTGAAATAGATGGTCAAAATTTGAGATCGCTTAGTAACGACGATATAAAAGCTGGTTTTGCTACTCTAAATAAAAAAATGTCCGTACATGTTTCCGACGAAGTAAGTAAAATACCTTCAGACAAAAAACTTTGGGCAACAGAATATAATTTTGTAGAAACAGGCGATCGGTTTATTTATGCTGGTACATGGGCACAAGGATTGTTTACCACTTTAAATGCCACTCTACTTGCTCAAAATCCACGATACGAAATCGTATGCAATCATGTGTTGTATGGCGATACTCAATGGGCTGCTATTTTTGGCTCTAAAAACAATTCTTTAGGATCACAAGTAAGTAAGCAGTCTGTAAGTTATAATTTTAGTAGTGGAGGACAAGGTTTAAAAATGTTTGGAAATGCCTTTAAAGATGCCGATAGTCTAGTCAACCTAGAATTTAAAGATAATCTGAAACAGATATCAAACGGGGTCGAATATCCGGGATTGATTGGTTATAAATTAAGTAGTGGTAGTGAAGAAAGATTCTTTATTTTAAACCTTACAGATCAGCAAATCAGCTTGGATCTTAGTAAATTATCCACAAATGAATTAACAGTAAATTCAGTTTTTAGTGATCCAAAAAAGCTAATTTTAAACAACCAAGATATAAGTAAGAATACATACAACACCAAAAATAAAATAGTAAAGATTGAGAAGTACTCTATAAGTACTATACTTAAAAGTGGTGTGAATTAAAACCTTTACTTTTCTATAGAGAAGGTACCTGTCTCGCCGTTTTCCTCTAAAATATCAAATAAAGTTCCCACCCGGGGGATACCGACAGAACGAAGTGGCTGGCGGAGGGGCGTGGGGAAGTCGCCGTTAAATTACCGTAGGGGAATGCCTCTGGCTTCCCTCATCAAATTATGTGGCACAGGCGACGGGAATCAGATTGACTTGACTACAGCCAAAAAACCTTACTGTTTTATTATCAGAACTAACCATGTCACAACCAGCCGTTATAGGATACTATACAACAAAATTTGGCGAGCTTTGGAATCAATCGCTATCTGATCTAATCAAGGAGTCGGTCGAAGGAGCTTTGCAGTCATCAAATCTGAATATCGAGCAAGTTGATGCTATCTTTTTTGCCAACATGCTTGGTGGAATTTTGGATAATGATCTTCATTTGAGTGCTAAAATTGCCGAAAGTCTTGGGGTGAATATTCCTATTTTTCGGGTAGAATCAGCTTGTGCATCGGGTGGAATGGCTTTTCACTTGGGCTTAAATTACCTTAAATCAGGCACTGCTAAAACAGTTTTGGTGCTTGGAGGGGAAAAAATGACCGATTACGATGTGGAAGATGTTACCACCGCTTTGGCTTCAGCAGCTTCGGAAGAAGAGCAAATTGCGGGGCTTACTTTTCCTGGTTTATATGGGCTTTTAGCTCAAAGTTATCTGCAAAAATTTGGTTATAGCGAAGAGCATTTGGCTCATATTTCAGTCAAAAATCATTACCATGGAAGTTTTAATCCTAAAGGGCAATTTACCAATCAAATTACTCTTGAACAAGCTCTTCAAAGCCAATATGTAGCGAGACCTCTAAAAGTGCTAGATTGCTCACCAATATCAGATGGAGCGGCGGCAATTGTTTTGACTGTTGACTCTGATTTGATTGCCAGCTCAACCCAAAAAATCCAAGTTTTAGCTAGTGAAGTTGCAACAGACGTGATTTCCCTCAAAAATCGTGATAGCTTGGTGGAGATAAAATCAACCAAAATTGCTGCTCAAAAGGCTTTTGATTCAGTTAAAATCGACCGCTCAGACATAAATGTAATAGAACTTCACGACTGTTTTAGTATTGCTGAGATTTTAGCCCTCGAGGACATGGGATTTTGGGAAAAAGGAAAAGGTGGAGAAATGGCAGCTAGGCAAAAAACTAGATTTGATGACAACGACGGCTTGGTGGTAAATACTTCTGGCGGTTTAAAGGCTTCAGGTCATCCAGTTGGTGCCACAGGAGTCAAACAAATCGGTGAAATCTTTTTGCAATTAAATAATTTAGCCGACCAAAGGCAAGTTAAAAATGCCAAATTTGGACTTACTCACAATGTGGGAGGTTCAGGTGGTAGTGCAGTAGTTAATATTTTTAGTATATATGAAACAGAGTCCAATTAAAATCTGGAGAAAACAACCATTTACACGTCAATTTTTGGGTAAAATCGGTGAAGTTATAACTTGGACAGAAATCCACACAGCATTGCAGGGTATGGAAAACTACACTCCATATTTTTCAGCACTTATCGAATTTGCTGATGGTAAAAAGGTTTTTGGGCAAGTTGTGGATTGTACTTTGGAGGAAATTGCTATCGGGAAAAAAGTAAAGGCAGTCCTACGAAAACTACGAGAACCAGAGCAAGAAGATGTTGTTGATTATGGTCTGAAGTTTGTGATTTTGTAGGATATTTTTGTTAAAATTTACTCATCAATAGTGTACTTTCCTGAAGTATTAAAGTAAGAAGATTTTATTTCAAACTCTCCAGTCGAATTTTTTTCCAAAACCATTTTATATTCTTCATAGCGCGTACTTTGTTTTGTTAGTCTAAACCTAGTTAAAACTAATTTGGTTTGGGAATTGTTTATTTTTATTTCGTTAATATTTTTCAATTGAAAAAGCTCTTCAACTGATTTATTTTCAGCCTCCACTTGGTACGCAGATTGACCAATTTCGTCGATTAAAAAAGTTATATTTAGACTATTTGGACCTGGTGTTAGGCTATTTTGATAGATATTTATAGCGATTAAAGGGTTATCTTTGGTTATATAATTAAACTTAGTCACTACATCTCGCTGTTTTATTCTTTCTAAAAAAAAGTTGTCTAAATCAAACTGTTTGTTTCGTAGTTCAGTTGACTTATCCTCTGAATAATAACCCCCTGAATAATTATATACATAACTAACCACTGTGTAGCTAATTTTTTTAGGCAGCATGATACCGTCAACATACACGTCCATGACTAGTTTTTGACTCAAGACACACTTACCTTCCGCTGAAAACTCTGCCCTAACTGGCTCTGATTGAATATCAAAAACAAGCTCTACTGAGGGTTGGTTTGAATATGGTTGATAATTGGTGCTGTAATTGGTATTTTTTACTGGCTTAACATTCTCAATTTTGCAGAAACTTTTTAATTTATCTTGATCGTTAGAGTTTTTTTCTTTTCTAGAAGCAGATTCTATGTTTATCAATACCTGATTTAGAGATAAGGCAATAGCTGGAAACAAAGCTGGTGAAAATAGGCAAACTAGTACAAACATGCTTGCCATAAAATCCTTGCCTATTATTTTTACTACTACTCCAACAAACAGACAGAAAGGAAATACTGCGTAAATAATTGTAAAAATAAATTCTAATGTCCCAAATTTTACGCCTCCCTGTCCAGAAGTAAAAAAAGTTAGAATTAAATAAATGATAGTTGTTGCAATAAGAGATATGCAACCTAAGACTGTGATTATAATAAAAAAACTTTTAGATATAATTAATTTAGACATGTTAGTAAGTTTTTAATTTATGATTTTTTGAAACTTTCGGATTTCTTTTATATTCGTTAAATTTAATTCTAAACACCCGTACCTACATAAACCTCCTCACATACTCCAAGCTAATATCCCACAACTTATCAGCAATTTCAGGTTTTTTGGAATACTCACCGCTGTCAGCAATTTTGGATTTGGCAAAATATTCACCGCTAATATTTTTAACTTCGTCTGAAGTGGCAAGATAAAGCGTAGTTTTAGCCCCTTCTTCTGGCGTTGTCTGAAATAACCCAAGTACAAATTTAATTACTGGATTAGCATTTCTGGTTAGACTGGTTTTAATAACACCTGGGTGCAAACAATTGACCGTAACTCCAGTACCTTCAAGTATTGAGCTTAGTTTTTTGGTGAACAAAATGTTGGCAAGTTTGCTTTGGGTGTAGCTTCCGGGGGAACTGAAAGATTTTTTGTATTCCAAATCATAAAAATGAATTTCGCCGCCGTGAAGATTTGAAGAAACATTGATAATCCTAGATGGAGCAGATTTTTTGATTAAGTCCAAAAGTAAATTGGTGAGTAAAAATGGAGCTAAGTGATTGACTCCAAAAGTCATTTCAATGCCATCTTTGGTTTCTTTTCTTTCGACCTCCCAAGTTCCAGCATTGTTGATTAAAATGTCTAATTTATCATATTTTGATTTAAAATTTTGGGTAAAATCTCGCACAGATTCTAGTGAATTAAAATCACATTCCATAACTTCTACATTGGGATTTGAGCTTTCCTGAATAATTTCTTGTTTTACCTGTTCACCTTTTTGCATGTTTCTGGAGGTAAAAACTACAGTCATGTTTTGTTTGGCTAGCTCTAAAGCAGTAACTTTTCCGATTCCTGAAGTGGCACCGGTAATTAAGACCATTTTTGACATACCCAAAAAACCTTCGGATTTGTAAGATTGCTGTCAACCCAATTTTATACCCAAACTCAGACCAAAATACACATTCAAATCCTACAAAACTCATTTCATTCAAACAGTTGTAGTCTTTTCATTGTGCATTTTGACTTAGGTTTGGGCGTAACTCAAATTTTATCAAAAATTCACTAGGTTTTAAAATCTCAGTATTTTCAAATTTTCCAAGTTCCAGTAAGTCATTATCTCCTGTAATTAGATAATCAGCTTTAACTTCTTTAGCAATTTCTAAAAACATGTTGTCTTTGAGGTCTCGGCAAATGCTAACTTTGGTAGTAGGATTTACTGATATTAGCTTGTTTTCAAGAACTTGCAAATACTCCAAAGCCTGTTCGTGTTTAAAATCTTTGCAGACCTTTGCCATTTTACCATCCAAAAACTTGCTCTTTATCTCAAACATTGCCTCATCTGAAATATACACGCTCGTATTAATTAGGCAATAATCAGCCAATTTTAAAACAGTTTTATCAAAAGCATATGCCGAGAAAAAAATATTTGTGTCCAAGATTATTTTCATAAAATTATTTGACTAACCCGTGTTTTCTCAACAAAGCAAATTGTGCCTCTTCGTCTTCTATATCAACAAAACTAGCTCCTTTCATAACCTCTAACAAAGATTTATCCAAGTCTTGTTTTATAGCCCTTGAAAGAAGTAATTTTACAATATCACTCCTGTTAAAAAGCGGATAATCTTTACTATAGTGGTTTAAAACTGAGTCCAGCTTGTCATCAATATTGATCCTGATAAACTTTTGAGGTTTTTTAGCTGAAGTTGTTTTTTTACCAATTTTAGATTTAGTTTTAACATTTACTGACATATATTAACATATTATGTTAAAAAGTTGGACTTGTCAAAACCACCACTTATAATTCCTGCTCAAAAGTTTTTGCATTAAAATTGGTTGAAAGGTTTGAGTTTGGGTCATAAAGTTGGATCAATAACCTGAATTTCGGAATTTTCCGGGTAATCTTTGGTGTTTTTGGTGTATAATATCTCTATGTTGTTTTCAAGAGCAATCGCTAAAATATTAAGATCAAAAATTTTACCACTCTTTGCTTGATAATCGTTAGCAAGCTCAAAAGTAAGCTGATTACTAAGCTCGGGAGATGTTAAGATAGTGTAATTTGGATTATTTTGGTAAAAATTTAGCACACTTAAAGTTTCTGCCACGGTTTGCTTGAGCGGACCAGTGTAAACTCGATAAAATTCTAGTAGCGATCTATCAACAATATAAAAACTGGTGTAGTTACTTAGAGTACGCTCAACATTGTTTCTGAACTCACTTGTTGGGTGTGTACTGTAAATCAAAATGTTGGTATCTAGCAAAACTTTAGTATTTTGTGTCATATATTTCTTCACGACTAAAAGTGGACTTAGTTTGAACAACGCTTTTAAAAACTGGAGGTAAGAGACCTTTGCTTTTAGGTTGTGGAATACTTATTTTCATTACAATCTCACCTTCAAATTTAACCAAAAGCTCGATTCCCTTTTTTACCATTTCACGAACCTTGGCAGGGTTTTTTAGTAGAAAAGTAGTAGTTATAATTTTAGTCATATAAGAGTGTAGTATATAATCAGTAGGATATGAATATCTTATACTTTTGTCAAACCTAAAGCCACACACTCTCATTCCGTTTCAAGCCCATTTTAAACACAAAATTAGCCAAAAAGTAGAGAATTACGCACCAAAATATTCCTCCTAAAAATACCAAGATTGTTTGATTTATGTCGTATTTCCCCAGATAAATTTGCATCGGGTGGTGGACTAAAAAAGACCAAGGTAGATATACAAAGCTTTTAGTTATTGAATTTGTGCTTAAAAACACCAACGATCCAGCTAAAAATGGTGTAAGTATCAACTTTGTATCTATCAACACATTTGTTTCGGGTGTCCAAAATGTTACGGCACCTACAGTTACATCGATACAAAAATAGATTACAATTGCGATTATAAGACTCAAAAGTAATTGTAAAATATTTATCAAACTAAAATTTATATGCACCGAATTAACCATAATTAAAAATACAAAAATTAAAACATTGATTGTAACGCTAAACAAATTTCCACCAATACAAGAAAAAAACTCATATTTTAGCCAATTTGTAGGTCTAATTAGGTATTTTGAAATCGTTCCATATGCTATCGCATGTCTAATTTCCCAGTTTATATCTGCAAAAAGTAAAACGATTTTAAAAAATAAATTCCCCAGTAAAAAATATTCAATAAACTCTCTAGAATCCAAAAAGGAACCATAGATTGTGAGTGAAATAAACACAGGTATCAAATCTCTAATAACTACAAAAAAAGTAGATAATCTATAGTTTGTGCTAGCTAAAATATCGTAAAGTACAACATACCACCACTTATAATTCCTGCCCAAAAGTTTTTGCATGAAGGTTGGTTGGAAGGTTTGGGTTGTCATAAAGTTGGGTCTATAATTTGGATTTCAGGATTTTTTGGATAATCACGGGTGTTTTTGGTGTATAAAATATTGATATTATTTTCGATTGTCTGGGCAAATATTAACATATCCCAAATTCTACCACTAACAGGTTTGTATTCTTTTATCAGATCATTTAATATAAAATCTGTGTGATTTGTGGGGTGTAAAATTGTTAGATTTGATCTAAAAAACTCAGTTGCAGAAATTACATCTGTAATCGATATTCTTTTTTGAAAGGGCTTGGAGGTTGTGACTCTATAAAATTCGTATAAGGTTTGTTGGGTTATACACAATTCTAAATCAGATTCTAGTACTTTTTTGGCTGATTCGTGAAAGACTACGGACTCATCAAAAGCATACACCAATATATTTGAATCTAAGATTACTTTTTTCATATTGCCACTACTTATTCTTTATCCAACCAAGAATTTTCTCCATAAATATCTTCTCGAGTGATAGTGTAATCTTTTTTTAAACCAGATCTCACACTCGGCATTTTCATTTTTTTACTATCAATCATTTCTTCGGGCAAGTTGATTACCATAGCTATTTCACCCTCATATAACACATAGATTTTGATACCTTTTTTAACCAGCTCTCTTACTCTTTTTGGGTTTCGTAGGAGTTCTGTCATGGTTATAGTTTGAGACATAAAGATTTTGTAATATGATTTGTAATCATACACATAGTATGATAGCTAGTTTGTTTTGTCAAACCTACAACCCCACACTCTCGTTCCGTTTCAAGCCCATTTTAAAGACAAAATTAGCCAAAAAGTAGAGAATTACGCACCAGGCAATTCCACCTAAAAATACTAAAATAGTTTCAGTTGAGTTGTATTTCCCGAGGTAAATTTGCATCGGATGGAAAAAAAGATATGCAAAAGGGTTGAAAAAATTGATCGCAAAGCTTGGAATTAACAGGTCGAGCGGGAAAACTCTACCCATCAAAATACCTAGCAAAAAGCCAAAATTTAGAACCACTCCATTTATTTGTCTTAAAAAGAAAGCCGAAAAACCGACAATCATTTCTATAAAATAAAGTATCAACAAGCCCGCAGGCACAAGCAGCAGAAATAAGCCAAAATTAACAGGATTAAAAATAGAAATATTTTTGGTAAAGATTAGCACAACCAAAGTAAAAATTAAGAGAAAACCCTTGATAATGTTTTGAACAATAGCTTCTCCATATGTGCTAAAAAGCTTCAACACAAAATAATTTTGAGGTTTTAAAAGGTCAGTTGAAGTAGAACCTCGCAGAATATAAAAGCCTTCAAATTCGGCAAAATTAAAAATAAAATTAAAAAACAATTCACCAACTACAAAGTATGTCCATTTTTCTTGTAAACTGGAATCAATCACTTTATTGTTTGCCAGCCACCAAACTGTAAGTGAGCTAAAAAGTATTAGAATTTGCCCAACAACAAACAGGGAATTATCAAAAATTGAAACAGTCCGGCTCTGAAATTTGTATTGCAATAAATACCACCATTTATAATTCCTGCCCAAAAGTTTTTGCATCAAAGTTGGCTGGAAGGTTTGGGTCATGTTGTTTGAAGGTTTTTAAAAATTTTGTTGGCTTTTTGATCAAAAGTCTGTAGCTCATAATTTTCGACAAGAGCTTTGCTAATCAAATAACAATCTACAATATCTAAATTGTTTTCTTCAAAAAGATATATAGATTTTAAAAGTAATTCTGAATCTTCAAAAGTAAAACACTCTAAATTTAGTAAAGATTCTATTTTTTGCCTTACTTCTAATTTTGAAAGTTTGTAAATATTACCAGACAAAACATAAATTAGCTCAAAAATTACACTTTTATCAACAAACAAATACCACGATTTATCTATCGCTTCGTCAATAAAATTTAAAATAAAACCAAGTTGTTTTTCGCTATCTTTAATTAAAATTCTAGCTAAAAAGTTTGTATCAATGAGGTATTTTGCCATATTATATATTTTTGTTATTAAAGTAATCCTGCTTGACTTGATTGATTTGATCTTCTATAGAGAGTTCGGTTTTTATTTTTGGCTCAACTGAATTTATTAGTTTTTTAAGTTTGTTTTTAATAGACTTTTTAGGGTTAGTTATTTCTATTTTATCACCATTTACAATTATTTGAATCAACTCATCTTTGTCTAAACCCAAGGCATCTAAAAAAGACTTTGGCAGAGAAATTTGTCTTTTACTAGAGATTCTACTTGTTTTAGATTTTACGGCAAACATAGTAAATCTATTGTGTTATAGTAAAGATATTGTGTCAAGTAAAGATTTAACTACAACCCCACACTTTCATTCCGCTTCAAGCCCATTTTAAAAACAAAATTAGCCAAAAAGTAGAGAATTACGCACCAAGCAATTCCTCCTAAAAATACTAATAAAGTTTCGGTTGAGTTGTATTTCCCAAGGTAAATTTGCATTGGGTGGTAGGTAATAAACGACCAAGGAAGAAATTTTAGAATATTCAAATTTGGATTGTAATCAAAAATGACCAAAGCTCCTGCCAAAAAAGGTGTAATCGCCATTTTCAACTCTATCAGGGTGTTGGTTTCGGGTGTCCAAAAAGTAACAGAGCCAAACAAGAGATCAATAATGTAATATATCATTGAAGCAATAAAAGTTACCATCAAAAGTGCCAACCAAAAACTCAAATTAAGTTCAAACGAAATATTGTTATAAGCCATTAAAAACAAAAGTATCCCAGCGTTTATCACAAAGGTGTAAAAATTCCCACCTATAACCGCAAAAAGCTCATAAACAAGCCATCTTGTTGGTTTTAACATTTTAGACGAAATCCCACCATATCTTATGTTTGAGCTAATTTCCCATGCAATATCTGCAAACCATAAAACAATTTTTAAAAAAATATTTCCAATTAGTAAATAACTCAAATAGTCACTTTTTTCGCTAAAAGATCCATAGATTCCAAGGGAAATAAAAATTGGAGTTAAGTCTCGTAAAATTATGAAAACCGCAGTTGTTCGATAAGCAAGCGAAGTGTTGAAATTATATTTCAAAATATACCACCACTTATAATTCCTACCTAGGAGTTTTTGTAAAAATGTGGGTTGGAAGGTTGAGGTTTGGGTCATAAAGTTAAAATTTCTTTGGGATAAAATGAGTCGAAAGAGGCTATTTTGTAATCAAGTTTTTGGGCTAAATACAGACAAGTACAATCGAAAAATGAGATATTTTTGTTGGTTTGAGCGTGGTAAATTTCTAAAATTCCGCCCTCCCAAGCTCTGTCATAATCTAAGATAATTTCATTTAAATCACTAAAGATATTGTTTAAAATGAGCTTGGCTTCAGAGTGTTGAAATAGCCTAGATAAAACAGTTGCAACTTCGTAAAGTGTTAGGTTTAAAACCACAAAATTATCAAACTTGTCGTACAAATTCATGGCTTTTTGGTGGTTGCTATCAGTATCAATATACAAGGCAATCAGGAAATCTGCATCCATTAACACCGTTGAAGTAGAATCGCTAGAGTTTGTAATCATAAATTTGGTTGGTCTTTTGGGAATAATTCTTTATTTTTCTATCGCTGATTTTTACCACACTGATTTTAGGCTTTTTAACTGCACTTGGTTTGTCTAAATCTAACTCCAATATTTCTCGAATATACTGAGATAGGTTTTTTTTACCAATGGCTTTGGCTTTGATTTTAGCCTTTTGCAAAATATCGGTTGGTATGTAAATTTGAGTCTTGGTCATACCAAACAGTGTATGTTGTACAGTGTATGCTGTCAAATCGAATTTTTAAACAAAGATTTTCCTCCCCAAAAGTTTTTGCATGAAGATTGGCTGGAAGGTTTGAGTTTGGGTCATTTTAAGGCTAATTTTTTATAAACTTTGTTGGCTTTTTGATCAAAGGAATAGAAGTCCAGATTTTCTAAATTGCAAGTAGCTATCAAAAAACTATCTGGAAGTGAAATATTATGTTCTAGATAAATATTTAAAGCTTCGATTAAAATTTCAATTTTTTCAAAAGAAATCACAGAAATAGTTAACAAAGTTTGTATAATTTTTACGATTTCAACCTTTTCTAATTCATAAACCTTTCCAGAAAGTACAAAAATAATCTCAAAAATGCTAATGGTTTTGCAATACAGATTTACTTTACTAAGTTCAGCTTGCTCCAAAAGATCTGTAATTTGTGTTAGTTGCTTTGGATCGTCCTTTAAAATAATTCGTAACAAAACGTTTGCATCAATCAGGATTTCTTGTGGCTTATCATTTTTTGGTTGCATAAAATTCTGTCGTGGATTCATCAATTAGTTTGTCCAAATTAAACTCGGGGTCATTCTGGGATAATTTTTTGGTTTTAATTTGAATTTTTTTAGTTAAAACATCTAAATCCATTAAAACATCTCTAAAAGTTTGGATTACAAATTTATTGCCACGTTTCACAATTTGTACATATTGACCTGATTTTGCACCAATATCGGTAAGTAATTTGTTAGGTAAGGTAATTTGATTTTGAGAAGAAATTTTTAGTTGATAGGTCATATAAAAAAGATTGTTTTAATTTTTATATTAGGTCAATACTAAAAAACATCTTCTTTTATAGAACCCATTTAATTTATTTTACCTGAATATTAAGCCAAAAGTTGTCAGTTGCTCCCTGATAAGGGAGCTGTCCCAACGGGACTGTGGGTTTCAGTTTCACTTCAAATTGCCCAAAAACCCTTTGTCCTTTGGACATTCCCCTTATCAGGGGAAAACTATTTAATTGCTTATTTATCAAATTAGTTTTCAAATGGATTTTACAAAAATCAAGCCTCCACCGACACATCTTTGTTTAATTCCTCCACCAAAGTTTTGAGATAGCCTTCAGTTTGGGCGGATTGTTTTAGGTCTTCAAAAGTGCCATCAAAAATCTTTTTACCTTTATCGATAACCGCTACTTTTTGGCATAAAATAGATATATCTGGCATGTAGTGAGAGGTTAGCAAAATAGTCAGTCCATCGTTGTGGTGAAGTTTTAGAAGCAAATCTCGCATGGTATTTTGAGCGTCAAAATCTAGCCCCAAAGTAGGTTCGTCCATAAACAAAAATTTAGGTGAGTGAAGAACGGAGGAGATGATTTCAAATTTCATCCTTTGCCCAAGACTAAGCTGTCTGACGGGTGTATCAATTTTGTCTCGTATATCAAATAAATCCACCAAATAATCTATGCGGTTGCTGATTTCTGGCTCCATCATGTCGTACAAATAACCCTATAAAACAAGGCTTTCTTTGGCAGATAAATTTGGATCAAGATTTTGTTTTTGACCGCTAACCAGTCCAACTTGCCTCAAAAAATCCGGTTTTCGCTGGTATGGGTAAAATCCCAAAACTTTAATTTCACCGCTAGTTTTTTCTACCAATCCAAGGCAGTGTTTGATAAAAGTGGTTTTTCCAGCTCCGTTTGGACCAACAAGCCCATAAATCATAGGTTTTTCGATCTCTAAACTAAAATCAATTAGTGAATGAACTTCATTTTTTTCTCTACTAAAAAATCCGGTACGTTTATAAACTGTAAAAGTTTTGCTGAGTTTCTTGGCTGAAAGGAGGGACATATTATCAGAAATTTGAGGGATTTTTGATTGTTGTAAAGAGCCTTTTAAGATTAAATCTTACCATTGTAGAGGAACCTTTACGGTTCCATTTGTTTTGTGTCGCCATTATTGATTTCACAATTTTCCGGTAGGAGCGATGCCCTGATCGCCATTTTTACTATTATATCCTGATAACCAAGTTCAGGAAGACAAAACCTTTTGTAGAGGAGATACCTGTCTGGCCATTGTAATTATTAACCACCGTAGCGGCGAATTTTAATTCGCCATTTTCCGCTAAAATATCAAATAAAGTCCCCACCCGGGGGAAACCGACAGAACGAAGTGGCTGGCGGAGGGGTGTGGGGAAGTCGCCGTCAAATTACCGTAGGGGAATGCCTCTGGCTTCCCTCATCAAATTACATGGTACCAGGTGACGGGAATCAGGTTTTTAATTATAAATGGTTAATTATAAATTATAAATTACCAATATTGAATTATAAATCAATGATAACAATTTTAAAGGATAAGGGAGAAATGGAGACCAGGGGGTCTCCTCTACCGGGATATGTTAAATTAAAGTTACAAATTTATTATTA
>JBIKIW010000012.1:0-39010 GCA_044361365.1 Limisphaerales bacterium
TATCGTTTAAACGCATATGTTATTAAAAATTTTTAAACAGAATTAAAAGTATTAGGAATAACTAAAATTCTGTCATCAAAATTGTTGACATATACAAGATGACAGGTTGTATTTTTAGTGAAATGAGTATAAATTGACTTAATTAGCCAAACAAATGATAAATACCACATGGATACAGACAAACCTAAGCTAAAAAAAATCTTGATTTTGTATGCAAGGGCTGGAAATGGTCATTATTCTCAGGCTAAGTCGCTACAAGAATATTTGTTAAAATTTGCTCCCAACCAATTTGAAATAAAGCTGGTTGATGGACTAGCAGGAAATAGTGAATTTACTCAAAAAAGATTTACAGAAGGCTATCAACTACTAACTAGTAAGTTTTATTGGCTTTGGAAAGCAACTTATTTTGTATATGAAAATAAATTTTTATTTGGCTTTTCATCTGTTTTCTTGAAACTATCTAGTCAAAAATATTTACAAAAGATAATTGATGAATTTGGTCCAGATTTGGTTGTAGATACTTATTATTTCTTTGCCTATTTAAACAACAAAAATTCGATAAAAAGCTATCAATTGGTTAAATTAATTACAGATATTTTTAGTCCAGCAAAAGCTGCATTTTTTGGGAAAAACGCAAATTACATTGTTTACTCCGAAGAGGCTTTAAAAATCGGCGAGGAAACAACAAGTTCTCAAATCTACCTTACGCCCCCATTGGTCTCAGTAAATTTTCCGAGCACTAAAAAAGATCATGCTTTAAAAACCCAAAAATTATTAATTTTAGCTGGTGGGGATAGCTTTCCAAATAGTGGAAAAATTCTCAATTCTTTAAAAAAATTAAATCCAAAAATTCAAGTTACAGTTGTTTGTGGTAGAAATCAAATTTTGTTGGAAAAAGTGACAAATCTAAAAGCTCAGAATAATCTAGAAAATTGGGAAATTTTTGGTTTTAGTAACGAAGTCCCGCGGTTAATCTCGGAGTCAGGTTTAGTTATTACAAAAGCTGGTCCAGCCACAATTTGGGAAATTTTGAGTCTCAAAAAACCCATGGTTTTAACTTCCTATATTTGGAAACAAGAGCTTGGAAACAAGGATTTTGTGGTGAATCAAAAGGTTGGTATTTACGAACCAAATCCTGATAAGTTGTATTTGTTGGTAGAAGACTTTTTTACTAATCCAAAAAATTATAGTTTAATGCTAGAAAATCTCAAAAAACTAGACCTACCAACTCAAAATTCAGATTTAGCTAATTATTTTTTATCCTTATGAGTCTTTTAATTGAAACCAAAAATGCCACCAAAGACTTTTCTTTGAATTTACCTAAGCCTTATTTTGAGGCAAAGATTTTAACTCAAGAAGAAATTATTCAAAAGAGTAGCCAAAATTTATTTAAGCCAGTTTCAACTCTTCAAAGATATGATCCGGGGGTTTTGCTAAAGCAAGTTTGGCAGCAGCAAGAATTGTTCCAAGAAGTGGAAAGTGATTATCAAAGTCCTGCATTTTATGAGAAAAAATCTTTTAAAGAGAGTAAAACTGTGCATTTGGTGGTGCCGCTTTTGGAAGATGAAAAAGATTCTATTTTTCCAATTTTACACTCAAGCTTGCTAGTTTTAGCTAAAAATGGTGCGGAGAAAATTGTTTTGCAAATTATTTGTGATAGAAGTATTAGCACAATTTGGGCAGATTTTTGGCAAACTTATTCAGCTGATCTAGAACTCTTGAAAGCTAAGATTTTTTTGGGAAGCTTGGGTGATGAGGAGTACGCTTTTTCAAAGGATATTACCAAAACTTGTTTGGCAGCTAGGGTGATGCTCAATCCAGTTCTGAGTGAAGAAGGTGGTGAGTATCAATCGATAGATCAATATTTGAAACTAAAGTTTGAAGCAAGATATTATGAAAATTATGACATTTATACTCAAGATCAATTAGCCTTTTTTCCCCATGAAATAGATATTTCTAAGCAAATTAGTAAAGCTCAAGAATTAAACCCAAATCGAGGAATTTTTCCACTAGATAACACTAGCCACTCTTTTGAGAGAAATGATCAAGTTTGGATTTTGGATTTTAAGCCAGAGAGATTAGCTAAACTTTTGGAGATAATTATTGAATTGAACGAAGTTTTTGGTTTAAATCAGACTATTTTTAGTAATTTAGACTATCAAATTGGGAGAGAAAATTCTATTGAAGATTTTCAAGTTAATTCGACACCCGAATATTATCCAATTTTTGACTCTTTAAGCACTCATTTTTGGAAAAAAGATTTTGTTGAATTGGTTTTTACGCCTCAAGAAGAAATTGCTCCAGAGATTGAATTTGAAAGATTTTTGAGAAAAAATGCAGATCTTTTTAATGAAAGTAATAAGCAAAAATGGTTGCGGCTAGACATGAGAGATTTTTGGAATATTCAAGAACTAGCCAAGATTTTAGATAAATTCATCTATGAAATAGCAATTAATCAAAGTCTAATCTTATTAGATCAAGAGAATGCTAAAATGAAAGGATTTTTGAGAGGTTCCAATCATGTGGAAAATAGTCTGCTCAGCTTAGATTCTTATTCCGAAAAAATCAGCAAAGAACAGAAAAATTTTATTTCTAAAGAATTGAAACTTGAGCTTGGAAAACTAGATTCTAAGATTCCTTTATTTTGTGGTTTGTTTTTGTTGAAGTAGCTGGTGCTAATTATAAGTTATTTAATGCCTGAGTTATAAATTTTTTCTCAGTTGCCAATCCAGCCTAGCGTCACCTCCAGGTCTGGACTAAATCCAGCCCCAAGGGTATCGCTTACTTCGTAAGCTAACTTTTTGCCTCGCCGACAGCTCTCAGTCGCCGCTAGGCTTTGACAAATGAGTTTAAAGGGTGGTAGTTTTATGGTTATGCTTTATCAAAAATATTTCCAATTTCAAGTTTCTAAAGAAGAAGATACTGACCTTCAAATTGTCTCTGTAACTGATTTGCGTACTGGGTTTGTGGTGCGGACTGCTATAAATCAGACTGGCAAACAAACACCTTCAATCATGGCTTTTGCGGGGGCAAGGTATTCTCGATCTAGCGATTCGACTGAAGAAATTTTTAGGGAAATTAAAGCCAGTGGTAAAAATGCTCAGGAAAAGTTAGCTTCTATTTTTAGAAACTACGGGCATGCTTCTGTGGCTGATATGGCTCAGATTTTTGGTTATATTGAAAATATCCCTCAAATTTATGCGGCTAAGTTTTTTTATGAGACTGCAATTGGGGGTGGTCAGGAAAGATCAACAAGGTATCAAGATTTTAGCGATAGTAGTGTAAAAGAATTAGAGGAATTTTTACCTCCAGAAACCCGTGGTTCGATTACTCAAGAAGAAGAATATTTGATTTTAAACGAAACTTTCAAAAAACTACAACAAAAAAGTTTGCAAAATTATGGACAGTGGGTGGAAAAACTCACTCCAATTTTTACTGATTTTTACAAAGTAGATACTGCTGACAAAAAACAAGTCGGGGCTTTAAAATCCAGGGTTTTTGATACAGCTAGGTATTTTTTGTTAAATGGAATTAATAATTGTACTTCTTTGGGTTGGATAACGGCAGCTAGAGAGTGGGCCAGGATTATCTCCCAGCTAAAATCTTCAAGTGAATGGAAATTGGTTGCTTTGGGTGAACAGTTAGAAGTTTTGTTTGCTCCAGAAAAAGATTTTGCAGCTAGTGTTGGGTATTTACCAGAAGCTCCAGATTTGATTCGCTACACCACTGCTGATGAGGTAACTGCCAATAATCTAACAAATTTAAAAGAATATTTGGAGACTCAAACCAATCTTTTAGTAGAATCTAAGCAAAAAGAAATCTTTGAATTCAAGCCAATTTTGGTGGATTATGCGGCTGAAGAATATACAAGTTCAGAAAAATCTGCGGCTCAATATATTTCTACATTATATCCTAAAATAGAGGAAAAATGGCTTTTGGGCTGGGTTAAAAATTTGAGTATTGAAAAGCAAAAGCAACTATCTGAAATTTTATTCAGGGGTTTTAACCACCACCAACAAATGGGCGTGCAGGCTAGGACTAATAGCAAAACCTTTATTTTAAGCTGTTCTTTTGCCGAGGCTAGAGATTTAAACAGGCACCGAGCTTGGGGTAGGTTTTCACCTTATTTATCGAGTGAAGTAGATTTTAGTCAGTTTTTATATGATGGATATACTCTTCCACTGTATCTTAGTGACAATCCAGAATTAAGCTCTGAAAGACTTCGTTTTGAAACTGCTCTTCAAGATTATTACGTTGCCATGGCCAGGTTTGCCGAAGATACTAAACGTGTAAATTGGTTTCCTAAAGAAGTTTTAACTCAAATGTTACCCTTCGCACAGGTTGTGAAATATTGGCTGCATGGTTCAACTAAAGAAATTTCTTATCTAACTAAATTGCGTGTGCGACCAGGAGGTCATATAAACTACCGAGTCTTAGCCTACGAAATGGCTCAAATAGCAGCTGAAAATGATCCATTGTTATCTAGCTTATCAATGGAAAACAAACCAGATGCTACCTCTCGTACAGAATTTCTGGATCGGAGCTAATCTTAGCTTTTTGAACTAAAACATCAACTTTGGTATTGTTGGGGTTGAGGTAGTTTTGCTTTATTTCAAATCCGGATTTAGTTAGTAAGTCTTGAACTTCGGAGAAAGTGTGTAATTTTACTTGTTCCAGGATCATTTTGTCTGAACTTTTTAGATTAATTTCAGGAGACTCAGAATTTTCTGACCAGTTAAGGTCTATATCTTTTTTCCACTGAGCAAAAACACTATACTCCTTATTTTCCTTATTTTGGGCAACTTTAAGCTTATAAAAAGATTGATCCAAACCTAAGGAGTGTAGGGTGCTAGTTAACCAAGTGAACAAAGAAGTTTCTCTGTAATAATGATCTTTTAGAATAATTTGATTTTCAGTTGCTAATTCAAAATCTAACCAAAGAAAGTCTTCATTTTCCATTTTCTCATAAATTTCTGACAAACCCTGATAAGGATTGCGTAATCTGCTAAGATAACCACCTGTAGCAACAAAAAAAGTTGCTTTTTCTGAAGATGAGAGATTTTTTGGAGATTCAGCTGTAGATTTTTTATCTTTGGTTTTTTCAAAAATAGACTCAAATTCAGTTTCAGTATCTCCTTCCAAAGCTTCTTTGTAATAGTTTTTTAGCTCAATATCCAAGCCCGAAAAGCCTTTGCTGATAAGATTTTCGTTAAGATTAGAAACTCCAGAATAGTTTAGAACTTGAACCTGTTTAATTTTATCGCTTAGATAAGTTTTGGCTAAATAAGTAAAGTTTTCTTGATAATTAAAATCTGAAGAGTTTGTGAAAAACTTGAAAAATCTATTTCGAGAATTTTGATTGCTCTTTAAAAAGTGAAATTTTGGATTTAAGAAACCATCTTTAAGACTTTGAGATAAAAGTTTTAGACCGCTGGGGGATAAAGATTTGGTATATTTTTGATTGACACCGACTTTCTCATATTCATTTTTGCTTTTATACCTAGCTCCTTTTTCTTTCAAATAGGATAATTCTTTGTGATTAGCTTCACTGTCCAAAACAAAAGTTTTTTTATTAACCTTATAGACAGCCAGTTTGTTTTCACCCTCACTTCCATCTTCAGCCCATTTACCAGCTGTAGGTCTAGAAACATTATAAAGTCTAGAAATTTGAGCGGGACTTAAGACTTTTTTTCCGTCTACAATTTTTTTAGCGTACATATAACCTTGACAAATTAATTAAAAGCTTTTACTTTTTTTGTAAAAGTAAATTTTGTTTCGTGTCTAGTAATTATAAAATAAAGAATATTGTCAAAGTAAAAAAAGCTTTATTATATAATAAACATCTATTTTTAGTAGATAAATTAAAGGAATTTGAGCTTATTTACAACCTTGGACCACAGTTAACTTTTACTCAGAAAAAAAGTCTTGTAGAAATAATTCAGCTTATTTTTAGAACCAAAAAATAAAAATAAATTATTAAAAAGTAAAGGTTTTTTATTCTTAGAAAACACTCAATATTCAAAACTTGTTTTTGTTAGGGTTTCTCTTGAACTTCACGCCAATTAGAGATCATGTGTAGGGGTGAGATTATTTAAGAGATTAACTAATAATTTTTTAGCTGAAATTATACTTTTATGCTCTAATAAAGTTTATTTGTAGTAAATATCTCTTAAGGATTAGAGTTTTTTAGGGCTTGATCAAATCTGTTTCGCAGTAACATAGCTAGGCTTTAAAAAGTACGACAAAAATACAATACAAAACAAAATGCAGCCTAAATTTGTTAATCTTCGTTTTAATAACCAAAAAGCAAAAAATAGATTTGTTGTTTTTATATCAAAAAATTTACTTAACTTGGACACTGTTTTATCTGCGGGTTTTATTTTGGTAGTGGCTGCAATGCTGACTCTTTTTAGGTTCCCAGATTCCACTAAGGCAGCGGGTGAAACTGTACAGCACACTTCAACTTTTGGGTCTATTTTGGAAAGTGTGGGTCAAACTTAGCATACCAATAACACTTTCTCAGAGCATGCCTGGTAACGATGTAATCGTAACTTATGCTGTAATAGGTAGGACAGCAGTGCAAAAAATAGACTATTTAATTTCACTTCCTCTCAGCCACTAACCATAAAAATAACCGACAACACTGCTGCTAATAGCAACTAACTATTATTTTCACACACAGCAACCCACCTGGAGCAACTTTTGGAACTTTTATTCTTACTATTTTAGATGACGATGCGGAATTGTCACTTGCTATTACACCACCTGGAGGGACGATTTCCTTTAATTTTTGGGCTTTAACTGTAAAAGCTCAGGATCAACCCACAAATACAGGAAGTATCCCCATTACAATTAAAGATACTCGCAACCTTGCCCAGGGTTGGACGACGACCTGTCAGATTTCTAGGGATTTTGAAATGATTACAAATCCACTCAAAAAGCTTGTAATTTCTCAAAGAATGACTAATCAACCTCAAAACATTCAAAACAGTAGTGGACAATCAACCAATTTAACTTTGGGTACAAATAGCCTTATTCCATCTGTAAATTCAAGCTTCTTCCTCCCTCAAGCAGGTTTTGGATCTGGGGCGGGTTCAACCGTGATTAATACAAACTTGCAATATTCTCTACCGTCTTATTCTTTAGTAGGTCAGTATCAAACTACTCTGATTTGTACAGTGATTTAGAGTTATAATTTTGTTATACTCAAACCTAAATTAAAATATAGCTAAACCAGTATTAAACTAGACACTCGTCTGCGGAACTCGCACCTTATTATTCCCAATGTAAAAGATTTTAAAGCTCTAACAGTCCTCATCTTCGTTGTCTACTTTAAACATGGTTTAGCTATACACAAAGAAAAGACTACAACTGTTTGAATGGAATGAGTTTTGTAGGCTTTGAGTGTGTATTCCGGGTAGCGGGTTTGAGTGTACTAGCTAACCCTTTTGCTATTATCAATGAGGGAAATTGCGTCATCAAAGTCCACAGCAGTTTTGATTTTACCATTGTTGATAAACAAAATTTCGTCCGCGTCTTTAATAGTGTTTAGTCTGTGAGCGATAATTACTTTAGTGGTGGCTACAGGAAGTTTTGCAATAATTTCATTTAGAATTTGCTCGGTTACTGTATCAATATTGGCTGTAGCTTCATCTAAAATCAAAAGTTTAGGTTTTCTTAGCAAAATTCTCATAAAAGAGATGATTTGTTTTTGCCCCAAACTGATGCTTTCACTTGCGTTACTCACCTCTGTTTCCAAACCCTTTTCAAAAATAGAAATTAACTTTCCAAAGCCTTCTTGTTCGATAATATCGAGTAAATTAGTGTTGTCAGTTTTTTCCAATTCTTCATTTCCGTAGCGAATATTATCACCAACATTTCCACTAAATAAAAAAGGGTCTTGTAATATAAACCCAATATTTTTGGATAATTCCTGAGGAGTGTAGGTGCGAATATCAGTATTACCAAATTCCACTTCACCAAAAGTTGGATCATACAGCCTTGCCATCAAACCAGCAGTGGTGCTTTTCCCGCCACCAGTCGGACCAACCAAAGCGTAAGTTTTACCCTCCAGCAGACGAAAATTAACCTTTTTCAAAATTAACTTATCTTCGCTGTAGCCAAATGAGACATTGATAAATTCTAATATTTCTGATTCTTGAGACATATTTATTTGGTTTTAATGATGATTAAATTAACGCTGAATTTGCAAACGAAAAAGCAACTGTTTGAGTTTTGAGTATTAGATTTATTCATAATATTTTAATGCGACTTTTGTTTTTGAGAGCGGAAATTTGTTGTGTTATTTGGTTTTAATTACAGTTAAATTGTTGGTAACCTTAAAAATATCTTGGATTCGTGACCAAGCTGTCAAAGCACTTTGCAAACTTCCCCAGACACTTCCCAAAATCCTAAGAGGTTGGTAAAATTTCTGGCTGTAGGCAATAAAACCAACCAATAAACCAACAGTCAGTTGTCCATTTTTGATAAAGTAAATTCCGGCAATTAAAATCAGAATTTGAGACAAATTTCCGGCAAAACTATACAGTGGGTTAAACACACCGCTAGCCACCTGAGCTAGAATATTGGTGTGGTAATTTTCATCGTTGGTCTCGGCAAATTTTTCTTGAAAATAATCTTGTTTATTAAAAGCCACAACTGCCTTAAAATTGCTAAGACTTTCTTGCACCTGAGCAGACAAATCACCAGTTGAAGACAAACTTTTTTTGTTCACTTTTTCAACCCAAGGAGAAATAATTCGAGTAACTAAAAAAACCGGAATAAGGCTTAACAAAGTTACCAATGCCATCTGCCAATTCAGGAAAAAAATAAAAATCCCAATCCCAATAAAAGAGAAAAAGTTGGAGATCGATTGCAGTAAAGATTGAGACAAAAAAGTATTAACTTTGTCGGTGTCATTATTGATTCTAGAAATCAAATCGCCAGACTTGTTTTGATTAAAAAAAGCGATCGGCAGAGACTGAATTTTAGCAAACAAATCGTTACGAAGTTTATACAAAGTACTCTGAGACAAAGTTCCCATAATTCTAGCTTGAAAATAGGTAGCGAAAACTGTAATTAAATAAGTTAAAATTAAGATCCAAATTAGACTTGCGAGTCCTTTTAAATCAGCATTTTTGATATAATTATCGATTGCATATGAGATTAAATAGGGGGTTAAAATCCCGGAACCTGTATTGATAAAAACTGCTATTAAGACAACCCCCAATTTCCACCACTGACCGTCGAGGTATTTACTAAAATTTATTAAATTAGTTTGTAAGGAATTTTTGACTTTAGATTCAGATAAAATATAGGACATAAAATGTTATTCGGCACTTTGTTGACTTTCCCAAATTTGCTCGTACTCCAAAGAATTTTGAAGTAAATAATCATGTTTTCCAGAGGCTAAAAGCTCACCCTCCATAAACAAAAAGATTTGATCATAATCTTTGATCGGGTCAATTTTTTGAGTAATAGAAATAAGAGTTAGATCAGGGTAGTTTTGACTTAGATTTTTGAGGATTTGTTTTTCGGTATTAATATCAACCCTGGCAGTAAAATCGTCCAAAAGAAGAATTTTAGGATTTATTGCCAAACTTCTTGCTAGCATCAGTCTTTGTTTTTGACCTCCAGAAAGATTGCTCCCGCGTTCGCTAATTTGAGTCTCCAAACCATCAGGTAATGAAGTTATTAAATCTTCTAAAGTGGCAGTTTGAATTGCTTTTTGCAACAAAATATCTACTTCATTTTTTTTGGTTTTATCTTTTTGGAAATCCTCACTAAAACTAATATTTTCTCTAAGAGTTGTGTTAAAAATTATACTATCTTGAAATACCAAACCAAGCTGACTAAACAAAGACTTTTTATCAAAATCTTGTAGGTCAATACCATCAATCAAAATCCTACCTTCGTCTGGTTCAACCAAACTTGTGAGTAGTGAAAAAATCTGAGTTTTACCAGCAGCAGTTGGACCTAAAATAGCATTTTTTGTACCGGGTTTAATTTTGAAACTAACATTTTTGAGAGCGGTTTTTTGTCCGTATTTTAAGACGATATTTTGAAATTCAACCTCTCCTTTAATTTCTTTTACAACGGTGTTTTCAGCCTTGTCTTTTAGTTCACTTTTATGATCCTTTTTGGAATCTAAAACGGTGTAAATTCTACCCAAAGAAATCACACTTCTGGAGATAATATTACTAACGGCACTGATAATAAAAATCGGCATAATCAGTAAATTATAATAGTTTATAAACTGAGAAAATTGCCCAATGCTTAGTTCACCTGTAATCACTTTATTTCCACCATACCACAAAATCAAAGCCGTAGCAATATTTGAAACTAGATTCACAATCGGGATAACCATCGAAAATTGATTTACTATTTTGTAACCAATATTTCTAGAGGTTTGGCTAACCTTTTCAAACTTATTTTCTTCCCATTTTTGTGAATTCAAAACTCGTACTAAAGTTGCTCCAACTATACTTTCATTTACCACATTATTTATGCGACTAATATTTTCTTGAGCGAGCCTAAAAAACTTACTAACATTTTTAAAAACATACCCAAAAGTAATTGCTACAATCGGCAAAACACTGATGGCAATTAAGGTCAAAGAAGGGTTTAAATTAAACAATAAAATTACACTTCCAATCAAAATTACAGCTGCCGAAAAAGCATTCACAAACCCCTGAGAAATGATATTTTTAACTGAATCTACATCGCTCGTGATATTGGTTAAAAGCTCTGATGAACCAGTGTTGTTGATCCAATTATAAGATTGAGTGGCAATTTTTTGAGACAAAGATTTTCGTAAATCTCTAGCAATTTTTTCGGAAACATAATTACTCAAAATGACCTGACCAAGACTAAAAATTAAAATTCCAACTAAAGTAAAAACCAAGAAAATTAGATCTGTAGAAATATTATAATCAGGATTTTTCAAGAAACTATCTAGGCTATTTCCAACAATTTTGGGGATCAATAAATTCAACCCATTTTCAGCTATAACAACTACAATCAGAATAATTATTAACTGCCAGTAGGGTTTTAAAAATCGTCCAAGATAGTTTGATCTAGGTTTTTTTGTTGATTGTTCCATATATTAACACGATTTTGATTCTTAATAAGAAACCTTTTTGGATAAAAGTTAACTGTCAAAAGTTCGTTTAAGCTAATTCTTCAAACAAAAATAGTTCTAAGCCTCCTTCTGTTGGTGATTTTAACTTCAAATAATTTGATAACAGGCAATAGTCATTTTCTCCAAAGATGTTTGATTTTAAGGATTCAAATTCTGATTTGGAAAGCTCGTTTACTTTAACTTGAATTTCCTCAATAGAGTTGTTATTTTTAGGTAAAGTTTTGATTTGGTGGTACAATTTATCGTAGGAAAGTGGAAACGCCAAAGCCTCACAGATTAGCCTAATTTGGTGCATTCTACCAGTATAAATTTGCACTTCGACCAAGGTTTGATTCTTTTCTTTGCAATAAAAAAGTGGTTTGATTTTGGTTTTAGCTATTTTTAAGGAATCGTCATTTTTCTGCTTCCAAAAAAGTTCCTGTTTGAGTGGATTTGACTTGCTTCGAGTTTGAAAATGAGTAGTTGTCCATAACTTATCCACAGAGTTATCCACAATTGCCAGATATTTTTTAGCAACTTCACGGTTTTTAAACTGAGTTTGAAAAAATTCCTGAACTTTTAGGTTTTTAGCAATCAATAAAAGTCCCTGAGTATCTTTATCAAGCCTATGAACCAAGAAAAATTCCTGATTAGGGTATTTATTTTCCAGCCAAGACATTAAATTGTCTTTCACATGCCCATTTCCTGGCTGCACAACCAAATTTGAAGGTTTAAAAACTACCAAATAATCTTCAGTTTCTCGAATAATCTTGATATTTTCAAAATTCCCGGATTCTCTTTTTGGCCAATGCTCAAAATCTAAATCTTGCCACTCTGCCACCCACTCTAGTCTTTTAAAAACCATTTTACCATCAATCAAAACCCCATACTTTTCAATATTTCTTTGGATTTCAGGTTTGGTGTATTCCAAATCCTCAAGCTTAACCAAATCCCAAATTTTTTTGTGCAGGCGGATTTCTGATAGCATTTTAAGTTAATATAGTAGAGGCAAATTTTAATTCGCCATTTTGATTTTAGAACTTGTTTAAGATTCCAGCAAGTCTCAAATTTAAGATGAAAGAATTACAACTGTTTGAGCTAAATTAATCTTAAAATAAAGATATTTATGTGCGAGTTTTGTAATTTTTGAATTTAAGTTTGAGACTATAAAATAATTTTAAACAGGTTCTTATCTTCCAACTAAAGTTCTAAATTCAGCCAAACGATCGGTCATTTCAACAAGTTCTTGAACGGTAATATGCTGATGAGTATCACATTTAGCGGTTCCAACTTCAATCAAAATTCCATCATACAAATATTCAGTATCACTGATTTTCATTTTCATCGCTTCTATAGTGTAATCCACAATTTTATCTCTCATTTTTGGTCCTAATGCGTGGCTTGGATCAAAGAAAAGCTTAATATTTTGGTCTTTATTTCGCACTTTAGTTCGAAGAGCTGTGTGGTGAATTGGTAGGTTTCTAAATTCACCCTTTCTAGGTAAATCACAACCTCTTTGGATCAAAATTCTTTCTGGAGCAAGTTCTGCGTAGTTCAAAAGCCCATCCCAAGCCACTTCCACGCTAGTTTTTCCTTCATAGCTAATATCTTCAGCTTTTTCATAATCTTCACCGAGCCATTTTCCATTTTTAAGACCAATTGTCCAACCATACTCTTCAGCAAAACCTGCCATTTGTCTGACGTGCCAACCAAGCTGGTCTACAGCAGGATTCCAAATCATAAACGGTTTGAACTTAAAAGATTTCGCCAAACAGCCAAGTTGAATTGCTGGCAACATTACCTCTGAAGCACACAACATTCCAGTATCTCGATAAACTCTTTCAGCCATATCTACAGATGGAAGTGGTTTTAGGTCGTCAACATTTCCACCAAGTCCAAAGATGTTAAAATTTCGCATTATTACATCAAAATCTAAGCCCATAAAACCCTGTTCACTGTTGTTTTTATCAAATCCAGTTCGGGATTTTAGACCAACAGTTCGAGTTCCAAAAATAGCTTTTTTGCCATTGACTGCGATATCACCAATTTGGTAAATTTCTTGGATATTGTACTCATCGATCGAATCAGGACCGGCGATAATTTTGAGTTCGGGGTTTTGCATTGTGGTGGGGTGAGACATAAAACTTGTAAATAAAAAATCCCCTTTAAAAAGGGGTAGGTTGAATTAATTTTGATCAAAAGTTACCTACCCTGTGATTTCCAGAAGAAAAAAGAATAGGCAAAGAATTGATTCATACACTCATCAAAATGGATTTTTATTTGGCTGTCAAATTGGTGGTTGTTTCAAAGGCTTTTACCAGATGGTAGGGGAACGCTAGCCGTTCCAATGTAATTTGCAGCTACTTTATTGTTATGAGCTAGATGCTTTGTGGGTGAATATATTCTAGGTGCTTGTTCTTAATTTTTTAAGGTTAGAACCATCTTTCAAATTTTCTATTTTATCCCATAATTTAGCAAATTGAGGGTAACTACTTTTAACTACTTTTTGTAAATTTTTCTTTACGGTCGGATTTATAATAAAATTTGAACCTATTGCTACGTATCTTATAAAATCTTTGTGGTGAATGTGATTATTCTGTATATTTTTAACAATTTCATTTTGTTTTGTTTCGTTAAAAAACTTAAAAATAAAAATGCTAATATAGCCCTTTAACATAAAATTATCAGAATTAAAACCATCTTCAGCATTCAAATCTAAACAAGCTACATCTTTTTTAGAAAAAATCAAAGTTTTAAGGAGTAAGATTTTCAAATAATCGTAATTAATTGTATTGTAGATGCTTATAATTTTGTTTTTTACCTTTGTATTATTTGCAAAATCCATTTTAGAAATATAATCACATATTTCTTTTATTGTACTATACTCCCATGATTTCAATTTTAAGATTTTACTAAGGGGATATTTAGATTTCAATTTTCTAAAACGATTTACACAAAATTTAAAATTTCTTGGATTAAACTCATCATTTTTAATGGATTTATTGAAAATTTTTTTTAATTTTATTTCTACTTCTCTTGCAACTTCTTGATTTACTTTTACTTCACCAGATGGCAGATAAGAATGAAGAGATGTATCTATATCATACTCTATCCCTGTCATTTCATCGTTAAATTCATCTTGGTCAATTTCAAATTGGTTTCTGGACACAAGAAAAGTTTTAGAAGAATTTAAATGTAAATTAAGAGGTCTTAAATAATGTGTAAGCTTAATTAAGGCTTTTTCTGCCTCACGTTTATTTTTTACAAATATACGAATATCGTCTGTGAACCTAAAGTAAACGAACCCTGACTCAATCATACCTTTATCAACTTCATCTAAATAAACATTAGCTAAAAAAGAAGAAGTGTCATTTCCCTGCGGAATACCAATTGTTAAGTTATTAGAGGACGCCCAAAAATTTAACAAATCATTTAATTTTTTAACACTTCTTTCAGCTATTTTATTGTTTTTTTGATTCTCTACATGAATGGAAATTCTTTCTATTAATTTTTTAATTACAATATGCTCAAAAAAAGCAGATATATCAGTTTTTAGCATAACCCAATCAGGGTTTTTATTAAACTCATCCTGTTGTCTTTTTTCAAATGCTTTCCATCTATATATATTGTGTCTAATAAAATCTTTGTCTCTTTCGCTGGGATAAGCCAATGTATAACTATAACTTGTTGAACCCCTGCTTAATACGCTCTCTATTTTGTAACAAAAGTCTAAGAGTAGATCGAAATAATAAAACCTGTCCTGAATAGAAATATGATGGCCTGGTCTTAGAACTCCACTTGGTTTAGGTATATCAATCGTTTGAATTGGAGAGGGAATATGAACTTCTTCTAACTCACCGAGGTGTTCCGACTCTAACATATCCTCATAGTAAATTATATCTCGCCAAAAATCATCTGTTATATCTTTTTTAATATATCTCTTTATTTGCTCTGTTCTATCACTTTTTTTCATAAATTAATTAACTTCACTTACGACCCATACATCTCTTTACAGGCTCAGTGAGTTAGACTTGTTGCCGTGTATAACCCTCTTGTAACTTTTTTATGAATTATGAGCATAAATTATACTTGTTACTGTTTACCCAGAAAAATCTAACTAATCCCACCACTAACCACGAAATCACCCTTATCAAGTTTGATAACTCTTACTCCTTGTGTACTTCTACCGAGTTGGCTTATTTGGTCTGTAGAAATACGAATTGTGATACCATTTTTGGTTGTCAAAACTAGTGTTTCTTCGCTGCCGTACATGATTTTTACCATTACAGGTTTACCAGTTTTGCTTGTTAAATTAAGAGTTTTCACACCTCCAGCGGCTCTGTTGGTCTGTCTAAATTCGTTTAGCTTAGTTTGTTTTCCATAACCTTTTTCAGTAATAACCATAAGTGAAGGGTATTCTCTTTGTTGTAATTTAGTTTTTTCTTCAATCAAAGCCTCTGACCCTTTATCATCTTCATCTCCAGCTAACTGAAACTCAGCATCTGAAATTTCCAAACTAATTAGTTTTTCCGCTGGTTTGATTCGGATTCCTCGCACGCCTTTGGCTGATCTTCCAAGTGGGCTAAGTTGAGTGCGGTCAAAAATTACAGTTTTACCGTTTGAGGCTGATAAAATGATTTTGTCTTGATCTCCAGAGCTGTGACGAACGTCCAAAAGGCTATCACCTTCGTTGATGCCAATCGCGATAATTCCAGTTTTGCGAATGTTGGCAAAATTTTCGAGTTTAGTTTGTTTTACCTGACCTTTTTCGGTAGCAAAAATGAGTGAACCTGTCTGACTAGCTTCTTGGTCTTTGGAAAGAGTTAAAATAGCTGTTACAATTTCACCTTCTGCTAGGTTTAGGTAATTTACAATATATTGACCTCGACCTTGTCTGCTTCCTCCTGGGAGGTCAAACACACGGGTGCGGAATACTCTTCCAGTATTTGTGAAAGCGTACAAATAATCGTGAGAGTTACAGACCAAACTAGTTTTCACTAAATCTTCGTCTTTAGGGTTGATGCTGGTTACACCTCTACCTCCACGACCTTGGGTACGGAAAGTGCTAAGCGGTAAAACCTTAATATATTGGGAGTTGGTAAGTTGCAATAAAACCTCTTCGTCTTCGATAAAATCTTCTTTGTTGTAATTAATCAAAGATGCGGAAATAACTTGAGTTCTTCTTTTTTCTGGGAATTTTTCTTTTAGAGTAACTATTTCGTTGTAGATAAGATCTTCTTTCACAGAGGGGTTTTCCAAAATATTTCTAAGTTCAGCGATCAATTTTAATTTCACAGCTCTTTCTTCTTCGATTTTATTTTTATCCAAACCAGTAAGAGTTTGCAGTCTCATTTGCAAAATAGCCTCAGCTTGTTTTTCTGATAAATCAAACCTTTCTCGTAGTTTGTTACCTGCTTCTTCTTTATCGTAAGAGCCTCTAATTATCTTGATAACTTCATCAATATTATCGATAGCGATTTTTAGACCGTCTAAAATGTGTAACTCCGCTTCTGCTTTGTTTAGATCAAATTGAGTCCGGCGAGTAACAACTTCGTATCGGTGATTCAAAAATTCTACCAAAATCTCCCTCAAATTCAAAACTTTTGGCTGCCTTCCTTTGTTTACCAGGGCAAGCATGTTGAAGTGAATGTAGGTCTGAAGATCGGTAAGCTTGAAAAGCTGATTTAATACGATTTCAGGAGTTGCTTCTCGTTTGGTTTCGATTACGATTCGGATTCCTTTTTTGTTGGATTCATCTCTAATATCTCTGATTCCTTCAATTCTTTTGTCTTTTACCATGTCGGCAATTTTAACAAGCAAATCAGCTTTCACGATTTGGTAAGGAATTTCGGTGACGATTATTCTATCTTCTTCGATCTCAGTTTTACTTTGCAATAATGCCCTTCCTCTTCCAGTTTGATAGCCTCTTAAAAGATCTTCTTTTCCATACAAAATACCTCCAGTTGGGAAGTCTGGACCTTGAATAAATTCAAATAATTCTTCAACCGTAGCTTCAGGATTTTTGATTAGGTGCAAAATTGCGTCACAAATTTCTTGGAGGTTGTGAGGTGGAATCTCGGTCGCCATTCCTACAGCAATTCCGTTCTGTCCGTTGAGTAAAAGGTTAGGTAAAATAGTTGGTAAAACTCGGGGTTCTCGTTGGCTTCCATCGTAGTTATCTACAAAATCCACAGTATCTTTATCCAAATCTTTAAGAATATAAACCGAAGGTGAAGCTAATCTGGACTCAGTATAACGCATGGCAGCTGGGCTGTCACCATCAACTGAACCAAAATTACCCTGACCGTCGATGAGCGGGTAACGCATCGAAAAATCTTGAGCAAGACGAGCGAGTGCGTTATAAACCGAAGCATCTCCATGAGGGTGATATTTTCCTAAAACCTCTCCTACAACCCTAGCACATTTCATGTATTTAGATCCTGGGGTTAGCCCAAGTCTTTGCATGGTATATAAAATACGACGGTGAACAGGTTTTAAACCATCACGAACATCAGGTAAAGCACGACTAACAATTACACTCATGGCGTAGAGTAAATAGCTATCTTGCATTTGTTTTTCCAAAATAATCGGTTCGATTCTGTCTTCCAAAACTTCTCCTGTAGGTAAAATTGGTATTTGATCGTCTGAACTACTACTAGTTTCAAGAATTTCAATCAAATCCTGAGATTCGTCTTGTTTTTGCTTTTCAGCTCTGTCCAAAAGTTCGTTTATATCCTGATTTTCATTTTTAGATTCAGTATTTTGAGAATCTGCATTATCAAATAAGTTGTAGTCGTCAGCCATGACTGAAAATTGCTAATCTAAGGGCTTTTTGTCAAGTTATCTAAATCCCCTAAGCCCAAGGTATTTAAAAGCTTAATTTTGCTTAGTGCAATTGACCTAAATTTTTTTGTCAGAAACTAAAAACTACAGTTTAATATAGTCATTAAACAAAAAGCAAATGCAACCTCAGGGGGGTTTTCAACCACAAAACAATCAATTTAGAGCCAATCCCGGCACAAATTATCCTCGCCAAATTCCTCGTCCAGTTCGCAATATCAACCAAGCACCCGGTCATATTTACGCACCTTACAATAACCAATTCAATCAGCCGTTTCCTCCTCAAGTTCAACCGACCGCACCTCAAGTTTTTAACACAGGTTTTGCAGCTCCCGGTCAACCAATAAACAATAATAGGCAGTTTAAAGCAAAACAAAAGTCCAAGCTCAGCAATTTTTTAACTAAAAAGTCGATTTTAATTATTGTGGGAGCTATTTTTTTAGCTATTTCAGCTTTAGCTGGTTTTTGGTATTTTACTCAACCAAAACAAGTTGTTCAGGAAAAAGCTTATAAAAATGTTTCGGCTGTTATCGTAGCCCCCAAAACTTTGCCTCAAGGAAGTCCAGGAGAGTGGGAAATTAAAGTTGAAAATAAAGAGCCTATAGCAATATCAAATATCAAATTAGAATTAAGGTTTGATAAAGATTTTCAGTATCTCAAAGAAGTTAGCCAAAAACCCGATAACCCCGAAGGTACTAAATATTCCATTGCCAAGCTAGATGAAGCTGGAGGTAGAAGTAGTAGCACAAAAATTAGTTTTCAAGGTATTTTGATTGGTAAACCCGATATTGAAACTGAAATACTAGGTACCTTTAGCTACCAAGCCGAGATTTCTCCAGGCAAGCTAAGCAAAGTTAATATAGCAAATATAGATCTGGTTCGTACCAAGATTACCAGTCCTCAAATCGAACTAAGCTTAACTCCTACTACCGATAAGGTTCAAAACAATGGAGAGGCTGAATTTACAGCCAAAATTAGCAACCGAACTGATCAAGAATTTCGAGACTTGAGAGTCAGGATGAAGTATCCTAGCGGACAAAACTCGTTTACTTATACTAGCTCTGAATACTCTAGTAGCAATACAGCGGCACCCAAAACGACTCCTGATGATGGTGATAACACTTGGTTAATTGCCAGATTAGCCGGAGGGAGTGAGCATATTTTAAAAGTCAGAGGAAAAGCCATAGGTGCAAGTCAGGCTCAGCTCACTTTTGGAGTTGAAGTTGCGATCAAAAATCAATCTGGAGATTATCAGGTTGTTAAAGAAACTTATAAAGATATCCGTATCTTAGCTCAACCAATTAAAATTTCTACTCAGATTAATGGAAAAGATAATGGTAAATTAATTATCGCTGGTGAAACTTTGTCTATTTCTGTAGATTATCAAAATGATAGCCAGCTAACTCTAGATAACGTTCAAATCACAACTTTTCTTGATGACCCTGCTAACCTTTTGGATTTATCAAGTATTAGTTTTAAAGGTGGAGAGAGAGGAGATATTACCGGAAGTCAAATCACATGGCAGCCTACCAGAGTTCCTCAATTAGCTAGTTTAAAACCTGCTCAAAAAGGTACTCTTCAATATTCTGTAAAGGTAAAAGATGTGAGTGGATTTTTAAATACCAATTTGAATCAAACTAAATACACAATCAGACCTGGAGTTCAAATAAAAGCCCAAAATCTAGAGCAAATAGAATCTTTAGGAGATTTATACAAAGGGCAGGGTAAGGTGGAATTTTTCCAAGATGAACCTATTTTAAAAGAAACCAACCCTACCACAGGTAAAAATGTTTATAGCTTTACTTGGAGATTAAGAAGCTGGCAAAATGAGGTTACTCAAGTTAGTGTAAAAACAGTTTCTCCACTCCCTCCTGGAAGCTGGCTAAATAAAGTTACCCCTGCTGCCAACGCATCTTCTCTTGTTTATAGTAACGTAAATGGTGAAATAATTTGGAATGTTGGAAAGTTGGAAAGTTACACAGGTAGGTCAGCTCCAGAAGTAAGTATAACTTTTGAAATGGAATCAGAAAAAGGAAGTCAAGTTGTTTTACAGAAACCTCAAGTGACTGGAACTGACGTCTTTACTGGAGAAAAAATTGCAATTACTGGAATCGAAACTAAAACCAACAAATAAGATAAACAATAAATCAAAAACTATAATTGTATTGACCAAATTACTGTTTAAATTTTCATTTTTAAAATGAATTCTCAATTCTCAATCGCTAAGGTTCTTAATTTCATCAGAGAGTATATATTTAGTTTTTTATTACTACCTTGGATAATAGCTTGGGGTTTAAGTGGGGTTTCAACAATTCTTGTGTGGTACTACAATTTGAAATCCAAAGATTCTGTTTTATTGGATTTTCAGCTTAGCCAAATTTTTGGTAGTAAAATTTATTTAACTGAAATTTGGTTGGTTGTTATGATTTTTGTTTTTATTAATCACACCTTAGCCTTTAGCTTAAATAAACTCTACCCTAAACTAAATTATTTATTTTTTGTTATTAGTATATTTTTATTGTTTTTACTAACTGTTATTATCTTACCTCACATATATTTGGTTTTAGGGCTTCAAAGTTAATTTGACATTGCCTATTTTCAAACCTAAAGTTGAGTTTAATATGCTTAACATCAATTTTTCAGAAATTACCACTCAAAAAATAGGTCAAAAAATCCAAGTTGGCGGTTTCGTTCACACCATTCGTGATCACGGAGGTTTAATTTTTATCGATTTACGAAGTGAAACCGAGCTTTTGCAATGTGTAATTGACCCAGCTATAAATCCAGAGATATTCAAATTAGCCGAAGAAATTCACAACGAATACGTTTTAAAAATTGCAGGAAAAGTGATCGCCAGAACTGATGAAAACATCAATCCAAACTTATCAACTGGAGAAATCGAAATCGAAATCGAAAACTTAGAAATTGTAGCTAAAGCCAAAAACTTACCCTTTGATATTCATGCAAATGAGAAAAATTTAGCCGGTGAAGATATCCGCTTAAAGTACAGATATTTAGACTTTAGAAGAGAAAAACTCAAAAAATTGATGTGGTTAAGGCATAATTTAATTTTAAAGACTCGAAATTGGTTTAGCAAAGAAGGTTTTATTGAAATCCAAACACCAATTTTAGCCAATTCTTCTCCTGAAGGAGCTAGAGATTATTTGGTGCCAAGTCGTATTCATCCAGGTAAATTTTTTGCCCTTCCTCAAGCTCCACAACAATTCAAACAGCTTTTAATGGTGGGAGGGTTTAATAAATATTTTCAAATTGCACCTTGTTTTCGTGATGAAGATCCAAGAGCGGATAGAGCAGTGGGAGATTTTTACCAAATTGACTTAGAAATGGCATGGGCATCGCAGGAAGATATTTTTGAGATGTTTGAAAAGTTTGTTTGGGATAACTTTACTGACCCAATTTTAACCACCAAAAAGCTAGTTGATAAACAATTTCCAAGGCTAACCTACGATGAAGCTATGAATAAATACGGTTCTGATAAACCAGATTTGCGTTATGATTTAGCTTGGGTGGATGCTAAGCCAGTATTCAAAAATTCTGGATTTAAGGTTTTTGCCGACCTTTGTGAAGATAAAAATGCCCGTATTCAGGCTTTGGTAATCAAAGGAGCTGTAGATAAATTTTCTCGTTCAGATTTGGATAAAATTCAAGATATTGGTAGAGGTTTTGGTCTTCCTGGAATTGCCTATATTCAGTATTTTCAAGATGGAGCGAAGAGCCCAATTTTCAAATTTTTAGGTGAAGATAAAACTGCAGAAGTTGCAAAGTTTTTTAGTGCTGAAACTGGAGATTTGATTTTATTTTTAGCTAACCAAAACAAAGATCTTGTCTTCAAAGCTCAAAATATGATCCGTAAACATATTGCCCAAAAGCTTGATTTAATAGATGAAAACATTTTGAAATTTGCTTGGATTTCAGATTTTCCTTTTTACGAGAAAGATGAAAAAACAGGCAAGCTAGACTTTTGCCACAATCCTTTTGGAGTTTGGAAATCTGAAGAGGGTAAAACTAGTCTTGAAACTCTAAACGAAGCTATTGCTAATGACACCTTAACTGATTTAAGAGCAATTCAGTACGACATTACTTGTAATGGCTACGAAATTTCTAGTGGAGGAGTTAGAAACAACAATCCAGAAGCTATATTAAAGGGTTTTGAAGTAGTTGGTTATACTGAAGCTGAGGTGAGAGCTAAATTTGGTCATATGCTTGAAGCTTATGAATTTGGTGCTCCATATCATGCTGGTTTTGCTCCAGGAGTAGATAGAATTATGATGATTTTAACAGGTGAAGATAATATCCGTGAAGTGATTCCTTTTCCTAAAAATGGTTCTGGAATAGATCCAATGACTAATGCGCCAAGTGAAGTTTCACCAAAACAGTTGGCTGAACTGGGTATTAAAATAGATTAGATTAAGTCTTTAAATAGAGGTTTTGAGTAAGTTTGCATAAATTAAAAACTTAAATCATAATAAGTAAAGTTACAAAAATCTGGCTTAAAATAAACCAAATTAAAAATAAAAACCAAAATAAAATCGGCATGTCCAAAATTCCTTATTATAAAATAAGTACCTCCCTAAAAAAATCTAGTTCTTATAAAGAAAAGAAAGGTTTTTGGTACAATCGCAAAAGAACTCAACTGATTCTTTCAGTTTTAGGCGTCTATCTGATCGCTAGTGGTGTGCTAGGATTTTTGATGTTTGGAACTAAAAATAAAGATTTGGCTAAAGCCTCAGAGTCTGCCAACGTCTCCAATTCAATTCGATTTGTTTCAGAAAAAGAGTTTGCTGTTGGAGATAATGTCGAGGTGGTTTTAACTCTTCAAAACACTTCGGTTACAGAGCAAGTGAGTGACTTAAGTGTAAATTTTCTGAGTACTAAAGATTCCGTTAAATGGAATAAATTGACTACCCGAACTTCTGGACAAGAAATTCCAACTTCCAGTCAAGTAGGTAGTTTTAATGTACCTTCTTTAGGCTTGGGAGAAAGATCTGAGTATTTACTTAGTGGGACTTATCAGAGTAATGATTTAGATTTTCTAATTATTTTAGGAAAGGTTCGTTATACAAACGAAATAGGCATCCAAAATATTGATACAAATCGTATTTATACTAATTTAAAGCCAGATAAAAATGAAAAAGCCAGACCTTTTGTATTGTCAGCTAATGCTCCACAGGTAGCCCAAGGCGAAAATCTAATTTTAACTTTAGATGGTAGAAGCCTAGAAACTCCACTGAAATCTGATGATAAAGGCAAAATTTATGTTACTAGAAGAAGCACTGGCGAACTAGTTGCTAGTTTTGATTGTTTACCAGAAGATAAAGGACAGTGTCAGTTTACTTCCAACAATCTTGGAGTGGGTGACTATAGTGCAATTTTTCTAAATGAAGATACAGGACTAGTTAGTACGATCGCTTTATTTAGTATTGGGGGAAAAGCTGAATCAAGCAATTTAGTTCCTAGTGAGCAAGCAAGTTTGGTGGTTCCTTTTGGAAATAAATCTGTAAATGGGTTAGTTCCTGTAATTGCTCAGAGAGTAATAACTCAGAATCAATCTCCAGATAATAGCCCTGAATGTATATTTGAAGCCATTAGCGAAGGAAAAGTAATTGCCTCAAACAAAGCTAAAATTGAAGATGACCGAAGTTGTAAAACAGAGTTTACCTTTGAACAATTTAAGAATTCAGGAATCTATAAAATTAAACTGAGTAACTCCAATTTAGAAAGTCAAATGTCAGTGGTAGCCAAAGTACCGGGTCTTTTAAGTCTTCAAAATTTAACGCCAAACACTCAAAAAAATCAGAGTATTCAAATTAAATCTGAGAATATTAATAATGATCAAAATCAACCTGTTGATAACGATGAAGTTACTGTTTACATTTATCAAAAACAGTCAGGATCTTTGCAGCAAATAACAACAGTCAACGGAGATAAATTAAAAATTTCAGCTGGAAAATTAGATGCTACAATTGAGGGTAAATACTTTTCTACAGGAGGTTCGTATTTAGTCTATTTTCAAAGTAAAGGAGGAAAAGCTTCAGACTTTTTAACTGTTAACTTTAGCGACTCAAACATTGCTTTTAGTAAGAGTGGAGTTTTAATAGGAGATTACAGCAAGTTAAGAGTAGGTGAGGAATTCAATTTAAAAATTCAAGGAATTACTAATAAAGATGGTGCCTTAGTTTCCGGTGGAAATTGTACAGCAAACTTGTATAGTGTTTCTTCTGGGGCTTTACCAGTGGCAATAGATGGTAAAATTACAGATGGTAATTGTGAGGTTTTGGTTGCTAAAGGAAAAATTACTCGTAGTGGACCACTTTTAATAAGTTTTAATAGCAGCAACACCGCGACTTCTTTAAATCAAAGCAAGCAAGTGCAAATTGCTTCTGGTAGTCCTACAGATTTTGGATCAGTCAATTTAGAGTATGAGCCAGCTTTGAGTGACTTTGCTAACTCAGCTATTATTGGACCAGTTGTAGATGAATACAACAATCTTTCTACTAGCTTTAATAATACTTTAACAATTTTAAATGAAAAAGGTGAGGTTGTTAAAGAAATTTCAGATGTTGATATAACTAATGGGTTTGCAAAAGTACTGTTACCTGCTAGTACGATTAGTGGAAACAAACTTACTTTAAAACTTATTGATAAAGATAACAAAGAATCTGTTTCTAGAGAAATTTCTATTCAAAACACTCAGACAATTTTGTCTTTCCCATCTATTCCAGACGTAGTTAAAAATGACTCCCCAATTGATATAGCTGCTAAAAATGTAACAGATCAAAAAATAGATTCTTGCACAGTTAAATTCACTCGTAATTCAAAAGAATTTATAGAAGAAAAGATTCCATATCAAGCTGATGCATGTAAGACTAGTTGGAATTTAAATAAATTCAGAGATGTATCTCATGCCCTAGTCGAAGTTACTGTTTCTACTCAAAAATATACTAAGATTATTAACCTAAAACCTTCCGATCCAGCAAATTTATTTAGTGTTCATTCGCAAACTAGATTTAACTCTCAAAAAGAATTACAAGTTTCTTTAGCTACCTCGCCTATTGTAGATATTCAAGGATTGCCAATAACTACAGGAGAAGCCAAATGGCAATATAATGGAAAGATAGAAAAAGCTCCAATTGTAGATGGTTTTGCCAAGCTTGATCTAAAAGCTTCCCAATTAGAAGCTAGGGATATTCGTACTAAGCTTGATGAACGGTATTTAGATCTTGATATTGATGTAGAAGCTAGTATAACTTCAGTTAGTCAAACCAACAATGTAAGCATCTATCTAGGTCAATTTGATATTTCTAACCAATCAGGTAATTTTGCGATTGAAACTGGTAGTAATTATGTTTCAACTCAATATCCGAAAATATTTAGATTTTTAGGTGATTCTTGTAGTGCTTTTGTTTTATCAAATTCTAACTTTACTAGCACTAAACTTAAATCTTACAAAAAAGGAAATGAGTGTCTTGTTGAAGTTACTGGTTCAGTTGGTAAAAACAGCTTAGTCTTTGAAGATAATGGGTTTATTTTGGGTAAATTTGATTTTGTAGTTGGAGCTGAAACGCAAGAAGTTGATTGGTGTGTAGATGATAGCAAAAGCTGTGATCTAATTCAAGTTAAAGCACCTACAAATAGTAAAGTTCAAGCCATTATTTATGACGGAGATAAACAATATAAATTTGAAGGTGGAGAGTTAGAAAATATTATTAAAGTAAAACAAAACGGATTAAATCCTTTAAAGGAATACTTGGTTGAAATAAATTATAAAGACATCTCAGGAAACAAAGTTTCTCACTTTGAAACACTTTCTGGGCAAAAATTAGCTAACTAGGTAATCTATAAAGCATAGAGTGATACCCAAATTTACATTGAAACTCAGACTTAAAGTACACACTTTTCTTTGTGCATTTGATTTAGCGTGTTAGATGTTATAGATTTAAGACTCCTGCAAAACCTTAGCTCCCAAACTATCCAAAGCTCCTGATAAAATTAAAGCCTCTACATTTCGCTTAGTAAGCAAACCTCTTACCCCAACTCTTTCCAAAAAGTTTTCGATATTATCGAATTTTCCGCTTTGGTTTCTTTCTGAAATTATATAATCAATCAAATCAACACCTAAATTTTTTACACTTTTGAGTCCGTAGCGAATGATTTGGTCGTTTTCAATGCTAAAATTGTCGTAGGAATTATTTACATCCGGTGGCAAAACTTCAACTCCAAGCTCTCGGCATTCGGCAATTGCAGCAGCGATTTTATCTAGATTATTGCTTTCACTAGTCATGTAGGCAGTCATAAATTCTACGGTGTATTCGGCCTTCATATAGGCAGTCCAATATGCAACCATGCCATAACTCGCTGAGTGAGCTTTGTTAAAACCGTAGGCGGCAAAAGGTAAAAAGGCTTGCCAGATTTCCTCAGCTTTTTCACGGCTTAGACCTCCATGGCTAATACAACCTTCTACAAACTTAGGGTGTTGACCTTCAATAACTGCTTGGATTTTTTTACCCATACCTTTTCGTAGTACATCTGCCTCCCCCCAATCGTAACCGGCAACTTCTATAGCAGTGAGTAATAAATCCTCTTGGTAAACTAAAATTCCAAAAGTTGGTTCCATCCAATCTTTCATTTTTGGTACAAAATATTTGGCTAGTTTCGGATTTCGCTTTCGTTTGATAAATTCTGGGATATTAGCCATTGGCCCTGGCCTGTAAAGTGCTACCATGGCCATCAAATCCTCCACCCTAGTTGGCCGAAGATCCACTAAATATCGAGTCATGGCTCCACCAGAAAGCTGAAAAGTTCCCATGGTGCGACCACTAGCAAGAAGTTCGAATGCTTTGGGATCACTGACGTCAATATTTAAAATATCAATATCAATTTTACGCCTTTGTTCAGTTAGGGCGATAGCATTTCCTAAGATTGCCAAGTTTGTTATTCCTAAAATATCCAGTTTTACGAGTCCAACTTTTTCACAGACTTTCATGTCGTATTGAGACACCAACATTTTGTGTTCACTGTCCCATTGAAGTGGAGCATAGTCAGTAAGTTCAGTTGGAGTAATCAAAAGACCAGCAGCGTGAGAACTAGCGTGGCGATAGTTTCCTTCAATTTTGCGGGAAATATCTACAATTCTCCTACTTTCCTCGTCTTTTTCATAAACTTCACGAACCTCGTCACTGGTTTCAAAGGCAAAATCAAAAGTGGTTTTTTTACCTTGCGGAGCAATTGGAATTAGTTTGGAAAGTCTATCACATTTTTTATAAGAAATACCCAAAACTCTACCTACATCTCGTACCGCAGCTCTGGGAAGCATGGTTCCAAAAGTGATAATTTGGCTAACTTTGGTATCTCCGTATCGATCTCGAATGTAGTTAATAACAAGGTCTCTTTTGTCATCTGCAAAATCACCGTCAATATCTGGAGGTGAAGGTCTAAACGGGTTTAAAAATCTTTCAAAAGGAATATCATAAATTAATGGATCCAAAACATTAATATTAGTCAGATAACCAACCAAAGATCCTGCTGCTGAGCCTCTGGTATTGGTTACAATTCCGTTTTCTCTGCAAAATCCCATAATATCACCGAAGACCAAAAAATATTCCGAGTAACCTTTTTGAATGATAATTTCTAACTCATATTCTACCCTGTCGATATAATCTTTAACACTTTTTTCTTTCCAGTAACTAGATGGATAGCCGAGTAATTTACTTGTATCTGGGGTAATCTGAGCCACAAATTCCTTTAGCTCCAATCGTTTATTATAAGGATATTCTTGCTGCCAATCTTGTTTTGTTTTGGTTCCGGGCATTAACCTTGTAGCTAAGCCAATATAAGCTTCCCAAATCAGTCTTTGACCTGGTTGTTGCTCAGAGGGGAGTTTGAATTTAGGGAAAAAAGCGTCATCTGCGTGTTTGTCATAGTCGGTTTGGAGTTTAATATCTATCTGGTCTTCCAAATCTTGAGTGCCAGTGATGTCGGGTAAAAAATCAAACTGAGCTTGAAGATCGGTCACTTTAGGTAAGTCAAAGTCCCTAATTAAGCTGATTTCTGCTAGTTTAGTTTGTTCGCGAATTGCCAAAACTACCCTAAAAGCTTCTTCATCTTCTTTTTCTAAGTAACGACTAGCAGGAGATAAAACCATTCTTATGCCGTGTTTATCTAGTAAATTTTTCAAGTTTAAATTGAGCTGTCGCCAGTTTTCCAAATTCTCATCTTTTAAGGGATAAATAGCTTCAACTAAAAGATTTTTGGCAGGAATATTTTTTAGGTATCTTTGGATAGTTTCTTCGCTGTCATTTAAATTTCCAACTCGAATATTTTGAATTAGCTCATGGTCGTTACCAGCTAATAAGACAAAAAGGTTATCACCTTTATCAATTTCCTCTTTTACATCTTGAATTTTGAGATGGTAAAAAGGCTTTTCTCGAATGGTTCTGGATTTGCTAATAAGTTTTAAAAGGCTGCCATAACCCAATTTATTTTTTGCTAAAAGTGCAATTTTACTAAAGTTTTTTTTGCTTCCAAAACCACCTTCTTGACCTTCTTTATTGGCAATTCTAAGAGTGGCACCCAAAATAGGTTTGATATTTTCTTTGAGACAAGCTTCGTAAAATTCAATCAATCCGGAGCCACTATCTTCATCAGTAAGAGCAATACTGGTATAGCCTTTTTCCTTAGCATTTTTGATTAGTTTGGGAATCTGGGGCAGGGCTGAAAGTAGAGAATGGTGAGAATAACTTCTAGGTAGCAACATATTTATACAGTGTTTTAGGGTAAAATCATTGTCAATTAGAGACAATTAAGACATTTAATTATATTAATCCAATTTGAAAATTAATCCAATTCAAACACACGCTTAAATAGTTTCCCCCTGATAAGGGGAATGTCCGAAAGGACAAGGGGTTTTATGTAAATTTAAAGCGAATGTGAAACCCACAGTCTCGTTGGAACAGCTCCCTTATCAGGGAGCAACTAGCACCCGATGCCTTAAATTAGGTAAAAGTAATTAAATGGGTTCTATAAACCTTAGCTCGATCTAGTTTTGCTCATCAACCAATCAGCAGCAAAAAAAGCTACTCCTGCCACTAAGGAAATAATTCCGACATCCATTAGAGACGCTTGACTTAGAGTATAGACGCCATTGTTGGAAACTAAGCGATAAATTATGATGCCGATGAAAGTCGTAAAAGCACCAACTATATAATAAATTAGGTTCATATTAGGTTTTTATTAGCCTAAAAACTGCCTTCTGTCAATGATTTTAGTGAGTAGGTTGGCAACTTTATGGTTGCTACTTTGGTGCCTGTGGATATGGTAAAATTGGACTTACTAAGAATTTGTTGGTACAAAATAGTTTCACGGGAGGAATCTAGCTCATTAAAAATATCATCTAAAAACCACCAAATTTGTTTATCTCCAGGATTTAATTCGGGTTTTTTAACCAAGCTTTTTACAAACAAAACAAATAGCCTCATTTCACCTCGAGACAAAACTTTTTCCATAAATAAATGTTGAGATTGAAGATTAAAATCATCTCGATTAGCTCCAAATAAAACCTTTCCAGCCTGCAATTCTTTAACCCACAAATATTCATCTAAAATTGGAATTTCAATCTCTTTTTGTAAATCTACAAATTGCCTTTCTCCACTTTGATCTGTAATCGACCATTTAATTTTCCAATCAATCAAATCGCTTTGAATCCAACTAGAAAATTCGGGCAAATTTTGCTGTAATAACCGAAAAAATTTCTGCCTAAACCTCCAAATAATTAGGGAATATTTAATCAAATCATCTTCCAAAATCTTGATTAAAGTTTTATCGCCAGTTTCACCAGTTTCACGATAGTGGCGGATTATCCGATTTTTACTTTCAACGATCTTACCCAATTTTTTGAGATTATCGTCGTAATCTTTTTCAAAAATTTGTCCCAAAAGATCATCTAAGATTCCCATTTTTTGAGTTCTAGCTTGATACAGCCAGTAATTATCAGTTGGTAAATAAGTCAAAATCTTTGGCCAGTTTTGGTGGGTTAAAATTGTTTGCCCGAAGATTGTAATTTCTTCCGTAGGTCTAGAATAATTAGTTTTTAGCCTTCCATTCATTCCAAGTTGACCATTAAAATACCAGCTAGAATGGTGATTGCTAATTCCAAAATAGTTGCTCCCAGCTTTTAGATGATCAATAAGCTTGGTAGATGGCCAAGATTTTTTGGTAAACAGGCTATAAAGTGCCGCAAGTAAGCTAGTTTTGCCTTCGCCGTTAGAATCTACAATAGTGAAAGAAGAGTCTGGTAAGTAAAATTTTTGGGTTTCAAAACGCCTCCAATTGTGTAAAGTTATTTGTTCCATAATGAGGTTATTGGTATTGACAATTTGAACTAAAACGAGTGATTCTAAAGTGATTTCCGTTTATAAATTAAACAAAAATATTCGTAGTTATTTAAATAAAATAATTGGAACAGATTTTCGTGATAAGTATAAAGATTAGTTTTAAAACATGATCTAATCTGGACTTATAAATAAAAACAGTTACGATTAGATTTATCAACTAAAAACGATTTTAAGCAAATTCAAACACCCATTCAATCCAAATTATGTCTCGACTACCATTAGATAAAATCATTGATGATTATGATCAAAATAATGAAAAATTATCCACCATTACCAACACCAAAGAATTGATTGAACTTTCTAAGAAACAGAAAAAATTACAATCTCAGTATGATTTAGCTATCAAAATTCGATCTTTAGAAACTTCTGTAAAAGAAAATCAAGAGCTACTTTTGGAAATAGGCAGTGAAGATCAAGAAATGAAAGATTTAACTCAGCAAGATGTGCGAGAAAAAGAACTAGAACTAACAGCTAGTGAAGATAAATTACTAAGTTTTTTGGCTCCTACCGACCCTCGAGATGAAGGTGATGCAATTATAGAAATTCGTGCAGGAGCAGGTGGCGACGAAAGTGCTTTATTTGCAGCTACTCTTTTACGAGCCTACACCTACATGGCTGAAAAGATTGGACTTAAAATTAAGGTAATCTCAGAAAGTCTAAATGATCTCGGTGGTTATAAAGAAGTTATTGCTGAAGTTCGCGGTGAGGGTGCTTATAGCTGGTTTAAATATGAGGGAGGTGTGCATCGAGTGCAGAGAGTTCCAGAAACTGAAAAACAAGGAAGAATACACACTTCCACAGTATCGCTAGTTATCATGCCTTTGATTGAGGAAAATGATGTGCAGTTTAAGCTCGATCCAAAAGATATTGAAGTGCAAACTACATTAGCAGGGGGAAATGGAGGGCAGAGCGTAAATACAACCTATTCGGCAGTCCGTATGAGACACATCCCAACTGGGCTTGAAGCTCAGAGTCAGGATCAGAAAAATCAAATCCAAAATAGAATTAAATGTTTGCAGGTTTTAACTAGTCGTGTGTTTGACCTCCAAGAAAGAGAGAGACTTGAAAAAGAAGCTGCTGAAAGAAAAGGGCAAGTTGGGAGAATGGATAGAAGTGAAAAAATTCGTACCTACAATTTTCCGCAGGACAGAGTGACAGATCACCGTTACAACAAGAGTTGGAATCAGCTACCAATTATTATGAATGGTGGGATTTTGGAAGTGATTGAAGATATCAAAAAGTTAGAAGCTGAGCAAGTTTTGAACGACTTAGGATAAAGAAATTCTTGAGGAGATATTTGTGGATGATGGTATTTTGTAGAGAATTTGATAGAGTAGGCTAATTTAATATAAAAGTGGTTCGCTTATATTAAATCTGTGTGTAAGTCAGAGTTATTTAGATTTAGGGATTTGGTAAAATAAATTGCTCGTGTTTTGACATTTGGTTTTTAAAAAGATTTATGCCTGATATGAGAATCAACCCACTGTCTAGCCTAAAATATTGTTTTCGGAATATATCAAAACTAGCTCCACTGGTTGGGGTTATTTCTTTGTCTATTTTAGGTGCTACAATTACATCAGCTATTGCTGATTCTGCTAGTACGGATTTCAGAAGAAACCTAAATTTTTACAAAAGTTATTACGTTGTTCAAATTAGAAGGTCCGAAAATACTGATGCAGCCGTCAATCAAATCAAATCGCAGCTGGAAAATTCGGGGAATGTGGATTATTTTTTACAAGGTGATTTTTCCTATATTCTTACAAAAGCCATAGTGGCAACAATGAGACGGCCAATTCTGTTTTTAAAAGATACTGATTATTCCAGATTTTTAAGCGAAACAAATTTAGAAACAACCGATGGGAAGTTGCCGGATAAAAATTCTAATCAGTTAGCTCTTACTCAGAGATCTGCAAAAAATAAAAATTTAAGCCTCGAAGATTCTTTTGGAAATAAAGTCAACGCAAAAGAGGTTTGGCTGATCGGTGAATACAAATTGTCTGGTTTGCTTGATTTTAAAGATAAAGCTGATTCAGATAAATCTTTCCAAGTTGGACTAGGTAATTACGATTCTGTCGAGGGTGGAAATGTTAGTTTTTTCATTCACCCCAAAAACGACAAAAGAGCCAGTTTGGATTCTGAATTACAAGAAATAAAAAATCGATATCCAAATATTTATACTGAAACTGAATTTAGCTACAAAGAATTTTTAGATAGCGAGCTGGAATCTATTGGTTTTTTACTCTCAGTCATAACCACATCGGTTACAATTATTGTTACCTTGTCGGTAGGGTTGCTGAGTATTATTTTCTTAAATCAAAGAAGTGAAGAGATTGGATTGTTATTGGCGATCGGGTACAATAAATTATTTATAATCAAGAAAATTTTTACGGAAATGTTTATTCAAATAATTATAGGTTGGATAATAGGGTTGGTTTTTACTACAGTAGTTTATACCTATCTAAATCAAACCGTTTTTGAGCCAAAAGCTATAGTAGGATTGACTATTTGGCAACCACAGACTTTTACTTCATCTGTATCCATACCTGTTTCCGTAATTTTATTTTCTTTAGGTTTTATTATCTACAAATTAAACCGGTTTGATCCTATTTTTATTATTGAGAAGAAATAATTTATGCTATACCAATTACAAAATGTAGACTTGCAATATCGGGACGGCAAACAAACAAAATTTGCCTTAAAAGATATTTCTTTAAATTTGCCAGATAAAGGTTTGGTAACTATTTTAGGTCCTTCAGGTTCAGGTAAAACCTCTTTGTTGTATATTTTATCGGGGATTAAGAAGCCCACTAGTGGACAGGTTCTGTTTAAACAAAAAAATTTTAATCTTTCTCCGGAGGAACGCAAAGATTGTCTCGGGTTTATTTTTCAATCAAGTTTTTAATAAATTATCTAAATGTGCTGGAAAATATAGCAATTGGATTTGATGATAAAGCTCGAGTAAAAGAGGTTTTAGACGCTCTTCAAATTGGCGATTTAGAAAAAAGGATGCCTTACGAGCTTTCAGGTGGTCAAAAACAAAGAGTCGCAATTGCTAGAGCCTTGATTCACAGACCAGTTGTAATTTTAGCTGATGAACCGACAGCTTCTTTAGATCATGTTGCAGCAAATAAAATCATAGAAATTTTAAAAGAAACAAGTAAAAATTACTTAGTTGTGATGGTAATACACGACAATTCATTGATTCAAAGCTCAGATCAGGTTATTTCCATTTGGGACGGTCAAATAAACTAAACGCCTGACAAATATAGATTTGATAAAAGAGATCAAAAAGCTCTATAATCTTAATCAATAATCCCACCGCCGATTAAGTTTTGACCCGTATAAAAAACTATACTTTGACCTGGTGAAACTGCTTTTATTTCTTCATCAAAAATAACCTCTACTTTGTCACCCACAATTTTTATTGTACAGGTTTTGGGTTGTTGGTGATATCTAATCTGAGCTTCAAGTTTAAACTCTAAATTCTCTTTCAAAAATTCACTTGGTAAAAACCAATTTAACTCTGAAGCTGTAAGTTTTTTTGCGTAAAGTGGCTTGAGATCTTCTCCATGAGTTACAGTTACAACATTACTGGCAATATCGATTTTGGTTACATACCAAGGTCCGCCCGAAAGATTTAATTTCTCTCGTTGTCCGATGGTGTATAAATGAGCTCCAGGGTGATTTCCCAAAACTTTATTTTGTTGATCTACAATTATACCTTTTTTGTCGCCAATAGTTTGAATTAGAAGTTCGCGTAACGGAGTTTTGCCGATAAAGCAAAGTCCTTGGGAATCTTTTTTGGTTGCAGTTACCAAACCCTTTTCAAGGGCGTATTCTCGTACTTTGGATTTGTTTTCAAACTCACCTACAGGAAACAAAACTTGATTTATTTCCGATGGTTTAATTTTCCACAAAAAATAGGATTGATCTTTGTTGGTGTCGTTTGCTCGTTGAATTAGATTTGAGTTAAAAACTTCTTTAGAATTTAAACTTATCTCCAAATTTATAGCCATTTTGGCGTAGTGACCAGTTGCCACAAAATCAGCTCCAAGACCAATAGCTTTTTCAAAAAAAATACCAAACTTGATCGTAGAATTACACATCACATCAGGATTTGGAGTGCGTCCATTTTTGTATTCAAAAAGCATGTAATTTACCACCCTTTGCAAATATTCTTCCTGAAAATCCCAGACTTCAAAAGGAATTTTTAGTTTGTTAGCTACAGTTTGAGCGTCCAACAAATCATCTTCCCATTCGCAAGCGTAAAGTGACTCGTCAACTTTTAATTTATCGAGCTGCTCTATGCTCCAGCATTTCATATAGACTCCAAAAACTTCATAACCTTTTTCTTGCAACACACTTGCAGCAACTGATGAATCCACACCACCACTCATCATTACAAAAACTTTTGGTTTAGACATATTTTGATCTAGCTGAAATTGACTCGCTGGAATTAGCAAAATTGTTTTTAAAAAGGGAAGAGGTGATTGGTTTTGGCTTGGTAGCTGGATATGCAACAGGTTTTGCCTGCTTAGAAATGTTTAATAAAATCCCTACTGCTATCAAATTCACAAACAAAGACGAACCTCCTTCAGACACAAAAGGTAGAGGAATTCCTTTGAGCGGTGCCAATCCAAGCATCCCGGCGATATTCAAAAAACTCTGACTGATTATCCAAACTGTTATGCCAGTGGCTAGAGCTTGCCCCCCCAAATCTGGAGCTTCGCGGGCGATTTTTAGTCCCCGCCAAAAAAATACAAAATACAGACTCAAAAAAGCCACAGTCCCAACAAATCCGGACTCTTCTCCAATAATAGAAATGATGGCGTCAGTGCTTTGTTCGTACAAAATTCCAGGCTGTTGTTTGATCTCACTATTGCCGTAGCCTTTGCCAAAAAGACCGCCGTTACGAATAGCATTTTGGACACCATTAATTTGAGCTGCACTTTCTTTGGTAGGGTCTAAAAAAGCTGTGATACGACTCAGTCTATAGCTAACTGTTAAGCTCATAAATAAGCCAATAGCCACCACAACAGTTCCCAGATAGACCAAGATTTTGAGCGGTATCTTGGCTGACCACATGGCAGAAGCAAGAATTCCAAAAATAATCAAAACAGTTCCTAGATCAGGTTGGATAATTATCAAAATAGCAGAAAAAAGAAACGAATAAATTGGTTTTTTAAATTTGATCCAGTCAATTTTTTTACCTTCATATTTCCAAAAAAAAGCACTAAAATAAATCAAAAGAGCAAGTTTGGTAAATTCACTAGGCTGAAAGTTTGGCAGCACTGGAAAATCAATCCAGCGGATAGCACCATTAGCAAGATGAGGTTTAATGGGTAAAAACCCAAGTTTATCAATAACCTGAATTTTCACAAGAGCCGCATCAGCAGCGGTTTTACCCCAAGTTACAAGATTTGTGTACAAAGCAAAAGGTGCTAAAAATCCTAATAATCCATAATTTAACCACAAAAACCATTTGTCTAAAGAAAGTAATTTATGGTAGTCAAAAGTTGCCAAAAAAACTGTAAAAATTCCACCCAATCCCAAACCTAAAACGAGCTGTTTGGTGATTTCTGATTGATAAATTTCTGTTGATTTGGTGGATAAGCTACTAGCCAAAAAAGCCAAACCAAAAATACAAATCAAACCAATAGCCAAAACCAATATCCAATCGTACTGTAGATTATCCTGAGTTCGTTTTAATAGTTTTTGAATATTATTTCTTTGAAATCTCGGGGTCATTCTTTTAAATTTCTAGCATCTGGCTATTTTGTCAACGCCTAATTTTAGAGGTTTTAGTAGCCTAAACTTTTATTTTTTGATGAGGCTAAACTTTAAGCTTTTACTTGCTTTTCAGTGTAATCTTTAAGGTGTTTAAGAATCATCCCCCAACCTTGTCGTTGCATTTCGGCAGTATTTTCATCTTCCAAGGCGAGAGTCAAGTTGATTGTTGTAAATTCGGGATTATTTGGATTTTGTTCAAAAGTAATTACTACAGGTCTGCCATCGCCAATTTTGTAACTAATTTTTTGATTTTCAACCATCTCTACAAATTTACCCTCAAAAGTAAAATCATTTTTTCTATCTGGTGATTGGTAGCCAATTTTGAAAATCCCACCAACTTTAGCGTCAATTTCGGCAAAAGGAGTTGTCCAACCTTCGCTTGCATAATTCCAACACAAATTGTCTTGGGGATCGAGGTAAATTTTGTAAAGATTTTGGGGAGTTGTTTTAATTTCTTCAGAAATTGTGATGGTTTTAAATGACATAAAAATAGTTTTATTTGTATCAAAAACACTTCTGGAAAATTGGACTTGTAGTCAAGAAAAGTGGATAAATTCAAAATATTTTATCAAAATTATCTCAAAAATAATTATAGATTTAAGTACATTTTGTAACTTTTAAATTTAAATATTTGGTTAAAAATTAAGGCTGTTTTTGACATTCTTAAATCCAACTAGTAAGTAAAGATTATGATCTTTTCCGTTTCCAAACGACCAACTATTAGTGAAATTCACACTCTTTACAAAGACCAAAAAGCTACAGTCTGGGAAGTTAGCAAATTTTTCCTAAATCGTAGTGAGGAGGTTGATCCAGAACTAAATGCTGTAGATAATTATACCCAAGAACTAGCTCAAAAACAAGCCGAAAAGCTAGATAAAGTTCAAGAGGAATACAAACAAAAAGAAGGTGAAGGTTATTTTGAAAAATTACTCAAGGATTATCCACTTTTTGGGATTCCATATTTTACCAAAGCTATTATTTTGGTTGAAGGGGTAGTTGCTAACGCGGGTTCAAAAATTTTGGATGGGTTTGTGGCACCGTATTCAGCTACGGTTTCTGAGAGGCTAGAAAAAGCAGGATCTGTACTTTTGGGAGTTGCTACGATGGACGAATTTGCGACAGGTTCAAGTGGTGAAACTTCTGCCTACGGACCAACTAAAAACCCTTTTGACACAACTCGTACCCCTGGCGGATCTTCCAGTGGCCCTGCAACTGTGGTAGCTTCGGGTCAGTGTGTTTTTTCACTTGGCACCGACACAGGAGGTTCAATTCGTTTACCAGCGGCTTTTACTGATACTGTAGGACTAAAACCAACTTACGGACTTGTGCCTAGATACGGAGTAATACCTATGGCTTCTAGTTTTGATCAGGTCGGGCCTTTTAGTAATTGCGTAGGGGACAACCTTTTGGTGACTTCGATTTTGGGAGGAAAAGATGACTACGATCAGACTTCATTAGACAGCTTCGAGCTAATTGCGAAGTTAAATCAAGTAATTTCAAAAACTCACACCTCTCGCAAAACCAAGCAAATCAATTCAACTCTAAAACCTCTTAAAATAGGGCTTCCTGAAGAGTTTTTTATAGATGGAATTGACCCAATTATTCGAGCTGCTGTAGAAAATATCAAACAAAAATTAGAATCTATTGGTCATAAATTAGTAAAAGTTTCTTTGCCACTAGCCAAGCACGCCTTGAGTGTGTATTACATGACGATGCCAGTAGAGTTGGCTGCCAATTTGGAACGGTTTGACGGTGTTCGATATGCTCTGCAAGACCAAAACCCAGATTCTGAGATGTACTACAATCAACGCCAAAACTTTGGTAAAGAAGTCACTCGCAGAATTTTATTAGGAACATATGTTTCTTCAGCTGGTTATTACGACGCTTACTACAATTTAGCTCAAAAAGTACGCCAACTTGCCAAACAAGATTTTGACCGAGTTTTTGAAGAAGTTGATTTACTCCTCACCCCTGTAACTTCCGAATTTCCTTTTAAATTAGGGCAAAAAAGCAGTGATCCACTAAGTATGTATCTTACCGATGCCTTCACTTGTGGCATCAATCCGGTACGAATTCCAGGTATTTCAGTGCCGCTTGGATTGTTTGAAGTACAAACTGAAGAGGGTAAAATCAAACTACCAACTGGAGTTCAAATTTTAGGCCCAGAGCTTAGCGAAGATAAGATTTTTGAATTGGCTTTGGAGGTGGAAAAGTTGGTTTCGGAAGAAAAATAACTACTCATTTTTGGTTTGAGTGTTAGGTTGTAATTTTTTGTTTGATTTTATTTAAAATTTTACTCTTTAGATATTTATGAAAATTATTGGAATGCACCATGTAGCAATTATTTGCTCTGACTATCAAATATCAAAGCATTTTTATGTAGATATTTTAGGTTTTGAGGTTATCCATGAGTTTTTTAGGACAGAACGCAATTCCTATAAACTAGATTTAAAGCAGGGTAATTTACAGCTTGAGCTTTTTTCTTTTCCAAATCCACCCAAACGGCAAAGCAGACCTGAAGGTTGTGGTTTAAGACACTTGGCATTTGCTGTAGAAAATATTGAATTATATACACAACACCTACAGTCCAAACAGATTCAAGTAGAAAGTATTAGAGTTGATGAAATCACTAGCAAAAGATATACTTTCTTTGCAGATCCGGATGATTTACCTTTAGAAATTTATGAGGTTTAAAAATTTTTAGTTCGATTTAGCGTATAAAAGTAGGAACTAGACTAGTTAGCAAACACTAACTAAACTAATTTCTATGATATACAGACAAAGATTAAGCAATTACAATTTAAAAAAAATAATTCATCATTTTTGTGTAGATATAGACGCTACAAAAACA
>JBIKIW010000075.1:0-2830 GCA_044361365.1 Limisphaerales bacterium
CTAAGTTTAATGGTGCAAAGAAATATTTTGAACTACATCTTAAAGAATCTGAATGGAGGTGGGGTAAAACCACAAACCAACTGGTTGACGAACTACCTAAAATTTTGAAGGATTTTGATTATTATTTCCTAGCCTAGAGCCTATGTTAATACTTAGGCAACCTAAACTATTTAAATCTGGAATTGTCAATTATAAAAGTAAAGGCTTTGGTATTTGTGATTTTGAGCTGTTCAAAAATTGATGAAATTTTAGTAAGTTACCAAAAATATTGACAAATTTTGGAAGTACAGGCTAATATTTGAAGTAATTGGAGAGGTGGCTGAGTGGTCGAAAGTACCTCACTGCTAACGAGGCGTTCCTTTAACAAGAACCCAGGGTTCGAATCCCTGCCTCTCCGCCAGAATTTAAAATTGATTTCCCCTTGAGGGGATTTTTTGTTGGGTGGAATTAATTAACTAGACAAAACCACTGATTTTGACTCAATACTAAAGTATATGCCACTAAATTCTGTTTATGATGCCAAGAAATATGAAGAAGATATTTACAAATCCTGGAAAAATTTGGGCGTTGGAAGTCCAGAAGCTCAAGCCAAAGTTAAAAATCTAGACGAAAGTTCTGCCACCCACAGCATCTTGATGCCACCACCAAACTTAACTGGAAATATGCACGCCGGTCACAGTTTTCAGCATTTTTTGATGGATAGTTTGTCTAGGATTAACAGGCAAAAAGGCAATCTAAATCTGTGGTTTCCAGGGGTCGATCACGCTGGGATTCAGCTAGAAGGAGTGATAGATAAACTGATCAAAAAAGGTGAATTTGATGAGGAGATTAAGGGGTATAAAAAAGATTAAGGCATGCCCATTCCAACTTTTCAACAAATAATGTTACCACTTTTGCAGTTTTTTGCCGATGGAGAAATTCATCAAATTTACAAATAGACAGAAGAGCCTTTGAGTAAAATTTTTAATTTAACCGAAGATGAAGTATTGCAAACCTACTCAATTTCCAATCAAAGTAAAATCTTTTTAGATAGAATTGGTTGGGCAAGAACTTTTCTAAAAAAAGCCTATTTGTTAGAGCAAACTGAAAGAGCAAAATATAAAATCACTCAACGAGGCTTAGATCTTTTAGCGACTAAACCAGCTGAAATAAATGTCAAAACTCTAAAACAATATTCAGATTTTTGGGATAAAAACAGTAAAAAAGCTAAGCTTGAAATTCAAAATCAAAATTTAGAAAGTGATAATTTACAAACTCCAGATGAGTTAGTTGAAAATAGTTATTTGGAAATCAGAGAGCAGTTAAAAAGTGAAATTAAAGATAAAATTCTGTCTTGTAGTCCACAATTTTTTGAAAAGTTGGTTTTGGAATTACTTGTTAAAATGGGATACGGGGGTGATTTGGAAGAAGCTGCGGAAGTTACCCGTTATAGTGGCGATGGTGGAATTGATGGAATAATCAAAGAAGATCGTTTAGGGTTAGATAAAATTTATATTCAGGCCAAAAGGTGGCAAGGTAATGTTGGGCGAGATGAATTACAAAAATTTGTAGGAGCGATGAGTGGAACTCAAAAAGGCGTATTCATAACTACTAGTGATTTCAATAGAAATGCTTTGGAATATATAAAAACCCGACCAGAAAAAATAGTACTTGTTAATGGGGATATTTTAACAAACCTGATGATAGATTACGATTTGGGAGTTGATTTAAAAAAAGCTTATCTAATCAAAAAAGTGGACAACGATTATTTTGAGGAAATCTGAATTTAAATTAAATCTATATGCCAGTCAAAAATACAGATCAAAACAAAGCCATGGATTTTTTTGCCAAGGCGGTTATCGAATTATATGAAAAGAAAAAAGTGGATTTTTATTTTGAATTTGGAGACGGTATTAGAGAAGATCACAATCTATCTCGCTATTTAAGAACAAAATTTGAAGAGCTTTCTCAAACAGAGCAAAAGCTGATTAGTCTTTGTAGTGGTAATATTTTGGATGTCGGTTCAGCCACTGGTTATTATTTGCCATTTATGAAAGAGAAAGGATCGATTTTGGGTTTAGAATTGTCTAAAGATTTGGTGAAATTTGGTAATCAACATTTTTCTAAAGATTTAGTTTGTGGTGACTTTTTTAACTATAACTTTACTTCCAAATTTGATACAATTACTCTTTTAGAAAACAACTTAGGAATTTGCAAAACCGAAGAAGGTTTGTTTAAAATGATTGAGATTTTTGATCAGATTCTTGAGCCAACAGGGCAAATTTTGATTATCACAAGAAAATATAATAGGAGTTTTAGCAATTCCTACAAAAATATTGTAACTCTGACTCCATATTTGAATGGACAAAAAGGAGGTAGTTTTGACTGGATAACTTTTGACGAAGAATATCTCAAAGATATATTTTTAAAGAAAGGTTTCAAGGTGGAAGAAATATATTCTGAAGGTGGTGATTTACTTTTGAAAGCTAGTAGATTAATTACAAATTGATTTTTTATGTTACAACCCAAAATCCTACCCAGAATCGACCATATTACTCTCACAGTAAAAGACTTTGAGCAGTCTAAACAGTTCTATAAATCACTTTTTGTAGATTACCTTGGTGGTTTTGTTCATTTAGATAGGAACTAGACTAGTTAGCAAACACTAACTAAACTAATTTCTATGATATACAGACAAAGATTAAGCAATTACAATTTAAAAATAATAATTCATCATTTTTGTGTAGATATAGACGCTACAAAAACAAGTCAGTTAATAACATTTAACAGAAATACCATTAACAATTATTTCCTCTTTTTTCGTCAGGCAATATATTATCATCAGCTCCTA
>JBIKIW010000045.1:0-11186 GCA_044361365.1 Limisphaerales bacterium
ATGTATTTGACTTAGAGACAGATTTGCTCCATATTATCAAAATCTATATTAAATACCTGAAAAGTATTTCAAATTAAATTTTAACTGGTCTAGTCCCTTACTTTTTGCCTCAGGAGCTGTTTTAATTTTTGCAAAAGATTCGCTAACCAAAGAAACATTTTTACCAGAATGCGAAAATTTGAGTGTTGAAGCTGGTCCTAGAGATTGCCTTATTACCAAAGAACAGATGTCTGATTATTTAAAAAACTCCAAAAAAGATTCAAATAAAAATTAAGCTAATTTCTTTTATTCTAAAAAATTTTCATCTAAATTTGACCACAAATCAAATAGACTAATACTAAAATTATTGATTGACGAATGTGCGGTAATAATAAAACCTGCGATAGCCTATAATTTATGATTTGTAACATTTTAAATTCGAGACAAGACTCCATTTTAACGGTTTCTACAGATGGAGCTCAAGTTCTGAATTGGCAAATAAAAGATGTTTTAAATAATAAAATGGAAGATGTTTTTTATCAGGGTTCTGGTGTTAAAAGGAGTGGAGTTCCAATTTTGTTTCCTTTTGCCAACCCTTTAAAAGACAATATTTTTCAAAAAAGTGGCCGAGTCATTAATCAGCACGGTTTTGGTAGAAATTTTCCCTGGAGGCTAAAAAATTTAGCCACAAATAAACCTACAAATAGCCTAGGTTTAATCTTAACCCAGGAAGATATTTCTGATGAGTTTAAACAAGCCTATCCTTTCAAATTTCAAGCTGAAATTGATTTGGAACTAACTGAGAAAAAAAGCCTGATTTATAAATTAAGAATACACAATAAGAGTGATGAAATGTTGCCGATTGCTCCAGGTTTGCACCCATATTTTGCAATAAAACATGAATTTAAAACTCAATTAAAAATACTGGAAATTCCCGAATTTCAAGCTGAGAATTTTGCCTGGAATAGTGAGCTGGGTGGTGATTTTTTTAATTTTAAAGGTCAGGCTACTTGTGTTTTCACGGATAAGACTATAGTCATAAAAGAACTCAGCCAAAAACCTGAATTTGAAAACTTGGTAATTTGGTCTCAAAATTCAACTAAAGAAGACTATAATTTTGTTTGCTTGGAACCATTTACCCGTAAAACCAACGCTATAAACGATAATCCGATACTTGTTGGGCCGGAAGAAATTTGGGAAGCACAGCTAGAATTTGAGGTAAGGTAATCTTTTAAAAAATAGGTTTTAGAACAGGCGAATTTTTTGAATTTGTTGCTTTAAAATTAGCGTGCTGTTTTTAAATAGTGAGGGTGTTTGGATTCTGTTTTTATTGAAATCGGGGTGTTTCGTAGCTCGCTCTGCTCTCTGATCGCAAATTTCATTTGCACCTTTTAATTAAGTTTAATTGGATTAGTTTAAAACCTAACCACACCTATTATATTATGAAAAACACCACAAAAATCAACCTAAAAAATCACCAAACTCCAAACACTACAAACCAATTGGAGCTTATGGATTTGCCAGTTTTAGCTTATGAAAAAGATATCAAAGAGCTGATTCAAAACAACACCGTAGCAATTATAATTGGAGCGACTGGTTCGGGTAAAACAACGGAAATTGGTAGGATGATGTCGGATATTATAAACGGTAAAATTGCAACTACCCAACCTCGCCGACCTGCTGCAGTGACCGTGGCTACATATGTTGCCCAAAAACTAGGAGAAGAAGTTGGAGAGACTGTGGGTTATCATGTACGGTTTAACGATACAACCAATAAAGGTACCACCCTAGATTACGTTACTGATGGGATATTAATTGAACAGCTGCTAACTTCCCAAACTTTACCTGAGTACAGCGGTATCATTTTGGATGAAGCTCATATTCGTAACCTAAATATAGACTTTTTGATGGGTTTAATTCTTCGAGTTAATGACAAAAGAAGGCAACTTGGGGTGCATGAATTAAAAGTATTAATCACCTCTGCCACCATTCCAGCCGACAAGTTTAGTGAGTTTTTTGGAAAAGCTCCAATTCTAGAAATTCCAGGCAAAATGTATCCAGTAACCGTTTATTATGATAAAACTAAACCCAAAAATTACATCGAAGCGATAGGGCAAAAACTAAAAAAAGCCCTTAAAGAAGGTCAGGAAGGCGATGTTTTGATATTTGTACCAGGGGAAGCTGAGATCAGAAAAACTATTAATTATATCAAAAATTTAGATTTAGAGAATTTGGAATATCTGCCTTTTTATGGTCAGCAAAGTTTGCTTGAACAAGAGAAAGTTTTTGCGAGCTACCCCCGTAGAAAAATAGTGGTAGCCACCAATATTGCCGAAACCTCGCTTACTATTAACGGAATTAGAATCGTAATTGATGTCGGGCTTCAAAGATCAAGTATTTATGATCACAAAACTGGTATAGCTAGACTGGAAGATGAAGACGCTTCTTGGGCAGCAATTGATCAAAGAAAAGGGCGGGCAGGTCGTGTAGCTCCTGGAATCTGCTATAGATTATACCCAGAAAAAACTCAAAGACCACAATACGATATACCTGAAATTCTAAAAACTGATTTGGCAGGTACCGTGCTAAAAATGAAACGCTTGGGGATTGAAGATATTCTTAATTTCAAATTTATAGATCAACCAAAACCAGCCAATCTTAGAAAAGCAATTCATAATCTCAAAATTCTAGGAGCTTTGGATGACAACGAAAATATCACAGGAATTGGTAGAATTATGGCTAATTTGCCGCTAGATCCTCACATCAGTCGGATGGTGATCGAAGCTAACAAATTTGGCTGTGTGGAAGATATTTGCACGATCGCAGCCTTCATGTCGTCTAAATCGGTTTTTTTACGTCCACAAACCGAATTATCCAAATCTGAAGCGGCTCATCGGTATTTTAAACTAGATAATAGAGGCAAACCTTTATCTGATCAGGAAAGCTTTCTGAAAGTTTGGAAAGAATATCTACGAAATATCCAAAACCTCAATTGGTGTCAAGATAATTACCTCAACCTCAAAGTTCTCCAAGAAGTTACTCTGATCAAAAATGACCTCACCACCACCCTGAGGCATCATAGAATCGACCCAACTATCACCAAAGATCCAATTCATGTGGCCAAATCTATAGCAGCAGGTACAATTGGCAATCTTTTAGAAAGAGTTAATTGGGAAGAATATTGCAGAATGTATGGAAGTGGAGATGGAATTACAATTCATCCATCTTCTAGCTTAAAACTCGGAGAATTACCCCAATATATAGTAGCTGGTGAGATCATGATCAACGCCGCCGGTTACACAGGTGCTTTTCAATGCCAACCAGTAGATTTGAATTGGATTCCTGAAGTTGGCAGTCAAATCCTTCGAGAAACCATTTTGGGTGTGCAATATAATCCTAAAAAAGACGAAGTTCAAGAAACCGTTCGTTACAACCTAAAAAACGACGGAAGACTAATCACAACAATCCAAAAACCCTTAAAAGAAATGGACAAGTCAGCAGCAAGTTTTGCCGATTACATAGCCAATTTAATCCAATCCAACTCCAAATACCTAGATGAATTTGACTTTATAAAAGACATCAAAAAAATCCGCCAACAAATTCAAAACTTTCACATTAGATCCAACGGACAAACCGCTGAATTAACCTCCAAAGAACTAGCTCAAAAACTAACCCAAAACTTCTTAGAATTTTCCATAATCTCCAAAAAATCCCTAAAAGAAGCGATTATTAAAGATAAAATCGATCTAAGTTTTTCGTTAGAAGAATTCATTTCTCCAGAAAAACAAGCCAAAATTTTGAGCGTCAATCCTGATCAAATTGATTTTAAAAACAAATCCTATCCTATAATTTATCACAAAAACAAAAAAAACTTTCAAGCCCAAATCCAAATCCCATTCAAAGACTTTTTGGAGTTTGAAGATCTTCCTAATTTGCCAAGCTGGTCTCCCAAAAATACCTACATCAACCTAACAGGTACGGTTATTAAACACCCAATTTTAAGCCTTAATCAGTTCAACTTTCTTCAAGAATTAGCCACAGAAGAATTTCTTTTGGAGTTGTGGGATAAGTCAAAAAAAGAAGGTATAATTCCCCAGGAGCAAGTAGTCGAAATAGACTCTAACACCCGTTTAGATCAAATTCTAGCCTCCATCCCGGCTCCGATTATTTATGCCAAATACCCTGAAATAGCAGAAGAATTGGTAGCTACTCCAGCCCTAACTTTTGATAAACGAAACAAAAAATACAAAATCAGGTATTTCTCCTCCAAAAGAGAAGCCAAAAAATCTCAAGAAAAAGCCATTCAAAAATGGCAACAAACTTGGGGTGTAGGTTTAGAAGCGATTGAAAATTCTTAAATACGAATTCAAAATTGATCTATATTACCTCAAAACTTGACTATTTTGATAACTAAATATCTAATTTTAGATTGACACACCTATTTATTTTTATGGCTAAAAAGAAAACTACCACCAAAAAAACCGTTAGCAAAAAAACAATTAAAACCCCAGTTTCAATTCAAAAAATTGAATCAAAAATTGATAACATCACAACTACTAAAAAAACTGAAGTTTTAGACAGTACCATCCAAAACCCTGTTACAAAAGAAAAAATGCCATATCAAGCTCCTGGTTGGTGGCAAAATTTAGACACTCGTCGAAAAGTTATTGGAGTTATCAACGCTATTATTTTGGTTGGTTTGTTTTCAACTTTCACGCTTTATGTGATTCCTGAAAGGATTTTAAGCCAAACAGATGATAAGGTTCAAGCCAAGAAAACTAAAGAAGATCAAGAAAAGAAAGATCAGGCTAAAAGAGACGCTGATACTAGACTTAGTGTGGAATCTTCGGTTTTGAAGTTTGATCAAAATAAAAATTGGGATTTGAATATGAAAATTGCCGATTTTGGAGACCTAAAAATTAATCTAAAAGAAGAATTTGCCCCAAAAACAGTTGAGAACTTCGTTCGTTTAAGCTATCGAGGTTATTACGACAGTACAATTTTTCATAGAATCGTAAAAGACAAGGACTTTGCGGTAATTCAAGGTGGTGACAAAGAAAGTCAAAACGGAAGTGGCGGAAGAAGTGCTTTTTATATCGAAAACCAGAACGATGGTCTGATTCCTGATGAAATTTGGCTTACCAAACCAGAGTTTAAAGTAGAAACTAAAAAAACCGAAACTGGAGCTGATACTCAGCAAAATGTTTTAGCTAACGAGCCAAAGTTCAGATATCCAGATTTATACTCCAACTTCAATCCTGATGGAGGAACTGTGGAATACCGAAAGGGTTTGATCTTGATGGCAAAAACTAGCCAACCTGACTCCGCTAGCAGCCAGATGTTTATAACTTTAGATAAAACTATTTTGCCAGCTGAATACACAGTTTTTGGAGTTATTTCCCCAGATAGTTTTGCGGTTTTAGATAAAATCAACTCTGAAGTAAAACCCGTACAAAATGGTGAAGATGGAAAACCTCAAGAAGGTGCTAAAGATGGAATTCCTAGCAAGCCAGTTAAGATTGAGAAAATTGAGATTGTTAGCCCGAAAATTAGTTAATAAGTAGCTGGCTTTATTATACGACTTATAAAAAGCAGTTAACTTTATAGATTTTAAGGAGACACTCGCACCAAGAAAATTTTTGTGGAAGTTGAAGTATAGAACCCGTTTGATTATTTTTTACCTAATTTAATACATCAATTGTCAGTTGCTCTCCTGCAAAGAGGAGCTGTCCCAACGGGACTGTGGGTTTGTATCTCCCTATCTAGGAAGGTGGCAGACGAAGTCTGTCGGAGGGTACTTTAAAGTTCCACAAAACCCTTTGTCCTGCGGACATTTCCCTTATCAGGGCAAAACTATTTATACTGCTTTCACCAACCAACCTAGACATACCCCATCAGCTTCGCTGCCACCCCTTTCGATGAAAGTGGAATTTCGAGCTTAACTTGAATTTGAAAATCCTGTGTGATTAGTGAAATAGGTATAAGTCTGGGTTGATTCGGATTAATTTTCAAATGGGTTCTATAACTACTCTGCTAGAATTTGCGGAAAACCTAATTTCAAAGATTTTAAGAAATTAAACTATTCTTTAATCAAAAGCTGGTTAACTTTGCAAATACTTTTTAAAAAATTCTAAGTCTTGAGTTGGTATCCAAAAAGTTCCACGAGCCTTTTTCCAACCAGAAGAGGTTTCTAGCTCAACAACTACTACTAATCCACCGGGAATGTGGTGATTTTTTAACTTTAATTTTAACTCACGAAGACCGTCAGCACCAAGTTCTTTGGGAATTTTCAAAATTTTTGGTTCAGGTTCAGTTTCGTTGTTGGCATTAGATTTTTCGACTTGGTGACTTTCCCAAAAAAGGCTTGGATTTTGCTGAATTTCTTGCCAGTTTATATCTTTTAAAGCCTCGCGTCGCTTATCAGAAAGGCTTAGCTCGCTACTGTTAATTAGCTCCAAAACTCCGGAATTAAAAGGAACCAAGTTGCTTAGCATCATTTTGGGTTTTTCATCATATTCTGGAGTGCTGTCTGATTCAGCTTTTTCTTCTTTCTTTTCTTTTCGCTTAATGTTTCCAAATACCCAATAAAGCTGCTTTTCTTCAAGAATTGAGGAAAATTTACCAGCGTTTTTTGGAAAAATAATTCCCTCCAGAGATTCAAAAGGTGTTGTTAATTGGATTGCGAGCATCATTCCTCCGGCTCGAGTGAAAATTTTGCGGATTTTTTCGACCAAAATTAGGTTAATATCATCAAATAAAGTGGCTTGTTTTACCCACTCCAAAATTGGTAAAAAATCTTCGAGCGGGTTTCCTGAAACGTATATTCCCAAAGTCTCCCTTTCGTCGGTTAGGATGTCGAATTTAAATTTAATAGGATAATCTTTTTGCCAAGGAATTCTTGATATTAATGAGCTTTCTTCAACAGGCCCATCTCCAAACAAATCGTCGCTATCATTTTTAGAGGCTTCTTTTCTAGCACTAGCACTTTCTAGCAAAACGGGTATATTTGCCCATAAAAAAGAGCGAATTTTGATATATTCTGGAATTTGGCTGTCAGACACGTGTTATAACCTATTTAGATAAAATGCTTTTTGTAAATTATTAGTTTTTATTCTTCAACCTCATGATCTTCTTCGGGTTGAAATTGGGTGTGGTCTAAAATTAATAAAAAGGTCTGCATGCACCAAAACATAGACATAATCACTAGCACATACAGGATTATAAATTGAGGTTGTCTAAAATCTAAAACCCTTAAAGTTGAAAAATACAAAGCTAAAACCAAATTTGAACCAGGTAAAATATTTTTGCGAACAAAGGTATAAATTTTGAGTTCGTTTTGATGATACCATTCCTCCAGAGGTTTTTGAACTCCAGAAAAAGGAATGATGCTGTCATCGTCATCGTCATCGTCATCTTCGTGTTTGGAAGGTAGGTTTTTGTTTGCACTGATATTTTGAGTAGCTGCTGGTTGTTGGGGAGCAGAAGTCTGTTTTTCTAAATCGCTGGCTGGAATGTTTATAGATTCTATCTTAAAGCCTTCCACGGGCTTACCTTGTTTGGCTTTTTCGGTTTTAGTCAGATAAGGGTAACGGCTATTAAAAGCACCTAATCGATAAGTTCTAGCAGTATCCCAAGGCATCCATTTAAGGTGGAAGTATAAAATTGTAGCTAGTTTTATGGCTATATCAACGGGTAAAAGATAACGAGAAACTGGAGTTGTGGTCAGGTTTCCAAGCTCGGGGAAAAATCCAAAAAGTCTGGCATATTGGAAAAAATAACCAAAAACTGTTAAAAATAAATTTTGAATAAATCTACCTGGGTCAGTGAAAAACAACTCCCAACTAAATTTATAAACTGTAAGATTTACAATTGCTTCACCTCCTACATTGTTTACAAAAATCATCAAAAAAGCCCCTAAAAAGTAAAACAACAAACCTATTATGGAGATAAGTAAAGTCTTGGTGTGGTAGCTTTCTCGCTCAAGACTTTCCCATTCCTCGATGTCTAATTTTTCCTCTAATTCAGTTTTTTTATAAACATTACTGTTTTCTGACTGTGGTGGTGGAGGTAGATTTGGCTTGGGTTGATTTGTTAGTTGTGGGTTATTTTGAGGATGTGGTAAGTAGTTTTTGGGTGTGTTTTGTAGCTGCAAAGCAGGGTTGGGTTGTGGGTTTACAGGTTGAGGTCTGGGTTGAAAATTCTGTTTAGGCTGAGGATTTGGGGGCAAATTTGGTCTTGCTGGGAAAGGTTGACTAGGTCTAGGGTTGAAACCGTTTTGATTTGAAGAAAAGCTCTGATTTGGGCTTTGGGGTAAATTTGGTCTGGGTTGATTGCTGGCTTGGTAATTATTTTGGTTGTTGAAATTCTGTGAGTTTTGGCTCTGATTGGCTCCAGAATTTGGCTTTCCAAAAGTGTGGTTTGAAGATTGATTGCTACTTATTCTACCAGCACCAGGATCTACAAAAAACCCTTGTGGAAGGGAAAATTCGGGTTGCTTTGGTGCTATGTAGCTAGACCTATTCATATCTAACTTTGACTTTAGCTATAACCAATTTTTGGCTGATAGTCAACTCTAATGGAGAATTAAAATTCTCCTCTACAAAGATACATTTTCTCTCCATCACACAAACAGTCACAAAATACCAACTATCTTTTTGGTACAATTCTTGCGGTAGTCGATTCGATTTTCGGATAAAATTTGGCATGGAGGTTGAAGTTATAGTTTGCATTTTAATTGACATGTTTTAATTTCAAAATCTATTTTGGATCAAGGTAGTATTTGGCTAACAGTGTTAGGTGCAAAATGTTTAAGTTGGGTTTTCAATATTTTCTCAATATGATTTCTCAAATTTATTATCCTAATTCGCAACACACTTTATTTTTATTAACAGCTTTGGTTTTGTCACAAATTTTTATACAAAAAACTGAAATAAATATAAAAATGTTATTTAGCTTAAAAAATAAACCCAACACTTTTTGCCAAATATTACCTAGATTTACTCTTCAAACCCTCCTCCAACAACAAATCTAACTGTTGGAAAAACTGTTTTGGGGCAAATTTTTGAGCTTGGAGTTTGCACTTTTCTTTTAGGCTGAGAGCCAATTTTGGAGTCATTTTTTCGACTGCTTTTATTAAATCTTTGGTTTCTGGATTTTCTGGTAACAAAATTCCGTTTTCTCCGTCGATCACACTTTCCAGTAGTCCACCTTCAGCTACGCCAATTACGGGTTTGCCGGCATTCATGAGTTCAATTTGAGTCATCCCAGCATCTTCGTTGATCGGGATATAAATTCCAGCCAAACAATTTCCCACCAAATCTGCCAATTTTTCGTCTGTTACCCTTCCCAAAAAGCTTATATTTTTGAGGTTTTTAGTTTCAATTTCGTTTTTCAACCAATTTTCTAGCGGTCCGCCGGAGCAGATTATCAATTTTTTATCAGGCATTTCGGTAAAAGCAGCTACGATCAATTTCAGCCTTTTCTTTTCCTCAAGCCTAGCGTAAGACAAAAAATAATCACCCTGAGATATCCATTTAAATCTGTCCAAACCATCGGTAATCGGGAAAATTGGAGTTGAGTTTAGTCCGCTAAATTCCATTAGTCTTTTTTGAGTAGTTTGAGTGTGAGTGAGAATTAAATCACAGCTAGATGCATCTTTTGTGTATTCAGATTTGATCCAATTTCTAAAAATTTTTAGGAAAAAATGTTGCCATTTTGGTTTGGATTTTAGGAGGTTTTCGAACTGATCGCTAAAGTCTCGTGGTGGTGTGTGGCAGTACAAAATCTTGAGTGGATTTTTGAGTTTGCGAGGTAAAAAAGCAATATGACCACTAAAAATCACAATGTCGTATTTTTCCAAAACCTGAGATTTGTTACTCACCAAAAAAAACAATTGCCGTTTAATTTTTCGCCAAATTGGTATCGGGCTTTCGAGGTGAAAATAATCAAATTTGTAATTTTTATCCCACAAATCCTGCACGAAACTGTCATTTTTGAATTTCTTTTTATCCCAGTTTTGAAGGTCGATGGCTCCAGCAAAGAGATCAGCTTTGTAGTGGTTTCGAATACTAAACATGAGTTTTTCGCCACCACCTTTGATACTTGAATTAAAAACAGCGTGAACTATGGCAATTTTTTTGCCTTCCAGAGAATTAGACTTTGACATCACGCAATTATTTAGGGCTATTTTTAGATTTGTAAAGCATGTCCAAAAGTCCTGATCTAGATAAATTTATTTGGGAGAATCCAAATTTTCCAAACAAAGCCTCCGACGATGAGGATATTTTGCTAGTAATTAGGGAGGATTTAATCCTGATAATTTTTAGACTTCTTGGGTTGTTTTCGGTGTTTTTCTTTTTGCTAGTTTTTAGGGTTTTAGCGGTGGGTTTTAGCGACTATTTTACCATTTCTTTTTACGACACCGTGATGTATGGAATCGGAGCGATGTTAACTGTAATTTTTTTGATTCAATTTCATAATTATTACTTATCTTTGCAGATTATCACCACCGACAGAATTATTGATATAGATCAAACAAGTCTCTTTAATAGGGAGGTAAATTCGACTCCAATTCAAAACATTCAAGACGTGACTTATATCAAGAAAGGAATACTAAATTTGCTGTTTAATTTTGGTAATGTGATTGTGGAAACTTCTGGCAGGCCAGGTGGAGAGATTAAAGATGAGGGAAATGGTTTTGTGTTTAATAATATTCCAAGCCCATCAGAAGTGGCTCAAGTTATTGATACTTTGGTGCAAAAAGAGCAGGAAGATGATTTTAAAAAACAAGCTAGTATTCAGGCTGAAGCTTTGCAAAAAGTTTTGAGTAGTAAGATTTTGAATTAAATTTATGGATAAAAATAAATCGAATAATAAACTAGCAGGTCTTTTTTGGATAATAAGCAGCATTCTTTGGTTTTTTGCGAGTTATTATTTGCAGTATTTTGCCAAACAAACAGACACTCAAACAGCGGTCGTGTATCTAGTAATAGGAGCTTTAAATCTTACAATCGGACTATATCAATTTTTTGGTAAGAAATAGTACAGTTTTAATCAGTTAATGGCTTAATTTAGTGCAAACCCACCCCCAATTTGCCATTCCAAAAAATGTATAGTAGCATACGCGGGTATTAAGCAAAATTACAAAATCTCTTACTGATTCTAAATCAAAAAAAACTAAAAGTGAAAAACTAAAAGTGAAAAGTTTA
>JBIKIW010000046.1:0-11070 GCA_044361365.1 Limisphaerales bacterium
AACTCAATCAAAAAAAGATTTAGAGAAATATGTATTTGACTTAGAGACAGATTTGCTCCATATTATCAAAATCTATATTAAATACCTGAAAAGTATTTCAAATTAAATTTTAACTGGTCTAGTTCCTAGCTTTAACACACTCTCTAAATCAGCTAAGATTTGAGCTTTGTTTAACTTTTTACCAATAAAAACTAGGCTTGAATTTTTAGGTATTTTTTTAGATTCAAATGGTGTGATCATTTTACTAGCTCCAATCATTTGAAATACAAACCATTTGTTACCTTGGGGGGTTTTGATTTGCATTATTCCTTTGCTGCGAACGGCTTCTTTTGGGAAAGTTTGTTTTAGCCAGGTATCTAATTTTTGTGGGTCAAAAACTTTGATGCTACTAAAAACAACCTCATCAGCTTCTTTGTGTTCATGATGGTGATCGTCTTTTTCTACTTCGTAATTGGCTAGTTTTTGGATTGTCCAAGCTCCAGTTTCGATTATTAGTTTAGTATCAATTTTGTCTGTTTCAGTATTCAAAAAAACTTTAGAATTAGGGTTGGCAGTTTTGATTAAGTCTTGAATTTTGTTTAATTTGTCAGTATTTTGTTTGGTAATTTTGTTTAAAACTATAAAATCACAAAATTGAAGTTGCTCAAGAGCTAGTCTAAAATCAGCTTGGGTTTGAGTGAAATTTTCCACATCAACCAGGCAAACAACACTATCTAAAAATATTTTCCCATTCAAGTCATCAACCACGAAAGTATCCGCAATTGGCCTTGGTTCAGCTAGACCTGAAGCTTCGATTAGGACATAGTCAACTTTTCCTGAAGAAATCATTTTTTCAACTGTTTTTAGCAAATCATCACGAACCACGCAGCAAAGGCAACCGTTACTCATTTCTACCATTTCCTCGTTGCTATTTTCAACCAGCTGGTCATCAATGCCAACTTCACCAAATTCGTTGATAATCAAACCAAATTTTTTGTCTGGATTTTGGCTGATAATTCGATTTACCATGGTGGTTTTTCCGGCACCCAAAAAGCCTGTTAAAATTGTGATTGGAATAGGCATAGTCTAGTTTGTTGAATTTATTAAAATTTGATTTTTAGTCTGATATAAAATATGTGATTGGTAAGCCAATTTAATCATTGTTCATGCTCATATTAAACATGAAATCAACTAACACACTTAGAAAGGGTAGGGAAGCTTAAACAAACAATATTTATTCAATTCCCATAAGTTCAACTTCAAATATCAAAGTTGCTCCACCTGCAATTCCCGCTTGAGGAACTCCCCAATCACCATATCCAAGCTCTGCTGGAATAGTTAGTTTGCTTACTTCGCCGACTTTCATACCCTCTACTCCGATATCCCAGCCTTGAATCACCTGACCAGCTCCGACAATAAAGTCAAAAGGTTCTCCGCGATCTCTAGAGGAGTCAAATTTGGTTCCATTTTCTAAAGTTCCGACATAATGTACAATAGCAGTTTGTCCTTTTTTGATAGGCTCGCCAGATCCTTCAGTAATAATTATTTTAAAGTCATTTTGAGTTTGCATAGTAGTTTAAAAAACAAGACTTTTTTGAGAATAGTCAATTTAGAGTAATTAATAACTAAAAACTGATAGTGAATAATTATAAATTGTTAATGATAAATAGTAAGTTACTGTAGAGAAAAGCTGCTGGTTCTATTTGATAAAAGGCTGTAGTTGTGATAATCAATGGCGACGCGGTGGTCGCCCTCTACAGTAATTCGTTCAACGATGTAAAACTTAAGATGAAAGGGAAATCTTATTTCTTACTTTCTTTGTTGATATCCCAAATTGTGGATTCGTCTATTCCAGTTGAGCCTATCTCAGAAGTTGGTAAGATTAGTAATTTACGATTATCACGATCTCCAACGCTACTTGTTTGCAACCCTTTGATGTCTGCTAAGAGTTTGTGTATTAACATCCTTTCGTAGCCTGAAAGATTTATCAGTACTACCGTTCTCCCTTCTGCCATGATCATTTGAGCTAATTCGGGAATTTTGGTTTTGATTAGAAGCTCTCTTTTACTTCGAAAATCATCCATATCAATCAAGAAATGTGTCCTATCTTCAGGGTATTTTTTATGTACACAGATTCTAACTAAATGTTGTATTGCTCGAAGAGTTTCACCTTTTTCACCGATCAAGTCTTGATTTCCATTGGTAATTTTGATTTTCCATTGATCACCTTCCTTGGTAAACTCCATCTCCGCTTCAGGTGAGATTATTTTTACGAGAGGGTCGATGATTTCTATTATTAATTTCTGAACTTGATTGTCCATATTGCTTTTGATGGTAAGGCGTGTGAATGTATTTTGTTATAAGCTAATTTGTCAAATCCAAAGGGCTAAAAGTCTATCTCTACCATAAGGATCTTTCCAAATTTGCGCATGTCTATATAAAGATTGACCTATTTTAGCAGCCTTGACAATATTTCTGGGATCTAATTCCAAAAAAATGGCTTTTGGAGGGTTCTTTAGTTTGCCTATTTGTTTGATTAAGACACGAAAAAGTGCCAGTCCGTCCCAGCCAGAATAAATTGCCATTTTAGGTTCAAATTTTACCATATTTACAGCTCTTTCTTTGTAGTCAATTTGAGGTACGTACGGTAAGTTGGTGCATAAAATCCAAGATTTCCATGATTCTAAGCGAGTGTTTAACAATTTCGAGGCTAACAAGTTGGAGCGAAAGATTTGGTAGTTACGAATTTGATTTAGTTGAGCGTTTTTTTGACTTATTTTAAAGGCTTCAAGGTTTTTTTCTACAGCCAAGACTGACTGAAAATATTTAGCTAAACTTAGCCCAACCACCCCACTTCCAGCTGCTACGTCTAACACAAAGTCCGAATCGTAAATTAACTTATTTAAATTTCTTGGAAAAACCGATCTCTGCTTAGTTTTTGCTTGAATTATCTCCCCAAGCCACCATTCAGTCTCTTCTCGTGGTAAAAAAATGCCCTCTTTTACGATTAGTTTTAAGCCCAAAACTTCAACCTCTCCTAAAATATAATCTACAGGATAACCTAGCTCCAATTTTTGGTAAATTTGTTTTTTTAAAAAACCCTTTTGTTCTATAGTAAGTGCCTTATAAAAGTCCATTTGACTGAACTTTTGGATAATTTTAGCCTGTAAAAAAGTTATTGAATTTGAGTCCATGGTAACTTTATTTTTTAACTTAACGTCCAAAATTCATACCTTGGAGAGTTATCAAAAATATCCGGCAAAGTTTTAACTAATCGGTATCGTTTTTGTAAGAAAGCTTGAATCTTAGTGTTGATTTTAACCTTATTATCAACAAAAATAGTTTTTGGTGGGTCTTGATTTAGGTTTTGCAAAGTACGATCTTCAATGCCACCATCCAGGTGAAACCAGACATTTACGGTATATCCGCACTCTCTTTGTGAGTAATAACACAAAGCTGACAAATTGCTATAATGCCAAAACCTTTGATTTTTTGGAGTTAATTCTTGGATATTTTTAACAATCTCCGACATTTTCGGGTAATACCAATAAGTTTGCTGCTGTCTTTGGTCTTGCCAGTAAGATAAATTACCTCGTGAAGTTTCCCAATAAAAATCCCTGTAATTAGGCTCTAATGGGGCAACATCTAGGCTAATACTACCGTTATTTTGTCCAGAAGTAAAGATGAATATTAAATACTGCCCAAATGAAAGCCAGATAAAACAAGTTAGTAGCAGAATATAACTTGTAGAAACAATCTTTTTGTTGAGTTTAGGTATTAATTTAAGAATTTTATCGTTTAAATTTAACTTAGGTTCTAATTCGGTTAAAAATTCCCATAAAAGACCAAATAAAATCAATAAAAGTGGTAGTATTTGCAAAAAATAATGAGAATAACTTCGACCCGACATCATTACCGCAAACCAGCTAAAACAAAACCAAAAACATAAAAGCCACCATTTCTTGATCTTGGAAGCTTGTAATCTATATAAAACCAGAAGTACCGAAGCTACTAAAAACACAATCAACCTCCATTGAAACCCAGAAATCCCTATTCTATCTGTAGCATATAATTTTCCATTAAAAAGTGGAATTCCCAATAATTGAGCAAACTCAGTATTTTTTGACTGAATGTAGCCAGCGTTGTAACCAAAAATTGATTGCAAACTAAATCCAAAGTCAGATTTTGAAGCCAAAAATGAAATAGATATCAACAAAATAAGCCCAGAACCCAAAGCAATATTCAAAAACCTTGGCAAAATACTTTTAATTTTACTCCAATTAAAGATCAAATAACCTCCAAAAAATCCTATTAATTCAACAATTGCATGGGCTTTGACCAACCCAGAAAGAACTAAAAATCCACCAACAATCCAATCTGAGTATCGATTTTTGAAATTTAAAAACAGCCAAATGGTTGCTAAAATTAAAGGGATAAACAAATTTTCTCTATTAAAAACACCTGCTTCAAAAAAACCAAACCCAAAACCCAAAGCTGCCAGCAAAGTAATAAAATAGGAAGTTTCTAGCTTCTTTAAAAAATATTTTGAAACTTTGTAAATTAAAATAACAGTTACCAACCCAAGTAAAAAATTAAAGAAGGGGATAATCCAATATTCACCACCACTAATTTTTAGCAATAAAGCATATAGCCAATATATTAGAGGAGGTTTATGATCCCATGCTTGAGTGTATAGTTCTCGGCCATAATTTAGATCACTGGCAATGGAAAGATAAACACCTTCATCAAAATTCCAGTGCTTCATAAATAAATATGGAAGCCTTCCTATTAAATATATTGTAAAAATTATTACCCAAAAAATAGATTTTTTAGATTTTAACCTTAAAGTAAAAGTATCCCAAAAACTACTAATTAAAATAGGTTTCATAATTACTAGATTTTGTTTAAAGGATCTGTAGTATTTAGTTTTTTTGATTTATCTATAAAAAAATTCAGTCCAATAAAAAACATTGTTAACTCACTAATTATAGAAAAATAGCCTATTACTTGCTGGAAAATAATAAAGCCCTGAATGTCTCCACTAAACCACTTAAAAGTTAGTCCAAACAAGGCTATAGTATAAATTGCGATTATAAAAAGGTTTAACCTGATTGATTTGAGAGTTTTACTTAAGAAAATTTCAACAGCAAAAAGAATATTAGAGAATAAAAACCACTGTATTGTTGCATCTGGAAAAGTACTACGAGTTAGGTGATCAACCCCCAAAAAACCAAACCAAAATTGAGCTATAGCTAAAATCAAAAAAGCTCCAGCTAAAAATGTTTTTTTGTCCCAAAGTGATTTCTCCAAAGAGGCAAAAGTTAAAGTAAAAACCTTTAAAAAAAGAACCACTCCTGCCACTACCAACAGATAAGCAAAAGAATAATTTTTTTCTACAAAGTCACTGTTAGCAATTTGGTATCCAATAATTATTGCAAATATCATTATAGCCGGAGAGTATAGAGTGTTTCCATTAACTTTAGGTAATTTAAAAGGCATTGTGGTGTATAAAATTTAGAATCAGAAAACTACTAACTTGACTAAAGAGAGTTTATCCAAAATCCTTTGATTGTCAATGGCGACGTGGCCGAGCGGTTAGGCAGAGGTCTGCAAAACCTTGTACACCGGTTCAAGTCCGGTCGTTGCCTCCAAATTTAATATTTTAACTCCCTTTTTAAGGGATTTTTTTTGTTATACTAGTTTCGCTAATTACTACCACAAACATACCCCGTCAGCTATCGCTGCCACCCCTTTCAAAAGGGGAATTTCGAGTTTAGTTTCAATTTGAAGTTAGGTTGGGGGTTAGTGAAATGGGTATAAAAGCTCAAATAGCTTTCAGAATATCGTTAAAATAATCTAATAGAACTTTTTTGTCTTCGGCCGTTATCCCATTAGAAAGATTCAAGGTTAATTCAAACTCTTTTAACTTTTCTAACAAAGAGTTCAAAACTTTTTTTGAGGCTAAGGACTTGGGTTTGCTGTTCATAAAGACTGTTTAATTATAGAGAACATAGCAGTAAAATTCTTTAATGTCAAAAATAGGATTTCGACTTAAAATTGTAAGGAAAATAATAGTTTTAATTTTTTGTTGCTTAGTCAAGATAAATCTTTTTAGACGATTATGGCGAAGTCTTTTAGTGTATGTTATAATCTTAAAGCCTTGAATAAATGTATTTTTTGATTAATAATTAGTTTAATTTAAATCTTTTATGAAAATAATAATAAACAAAAAACTTCTGTCTTTGGAGATGATAACAATTTTAGCCGTATCTATTTTACTTTTTTGTATTTTATTGGTAACATTTTCAGTTCAAAAACAAAAAGCAAGTGCCAATGAGTCAAATTCAACTCAAAGTAGTAGCTATTCTTCAGTTCAAAAGTGAGACCTTTTTACAAATAAAACTTTTCTACAAATCTGCCGTGTTCGTCTAAATTATAAACCAGAGGTTTTCCTGTGGGGATTTCTAACTCCACGATTTTTTCGTCTGAGATTTTTTCGATAATTTTGATAATCGCTCGCAGACTGTTTCCGTGGGCCGAAATTAGTACTTTTTTGTTGTCTAAAACTTTTCTTAGGATATTTTTTTCCCAATATGGCAGAACCCTTTTTACTGTGTCAGAAAGACTCTCGGTAAGAGGAATTTCGTCTTTAGAAAGGGATTTGTAGCGAGTGTCAAAAGCTGGGCTTCGATCATCATTTACCTCAAGAGCGGGTGGCTGTGTGCTATAACTTCGTCTCCAAATATGAACTTGTTCGTCACCGTATTTTTGAGCAGTCTCGAGTTTGTTTAGACCTTGTAAGGCTCCGTAGTGGCGTTCGTTTAGCTTCCAGTGTTTGTGAACAGGCAGCCACAAAAGATTCATCTCCTCCAAAATCAAATTAAGGGTTTTGATGGCTCGGGTGAGGTAGGAAGTATAGGTAAGATCAAAAGTATAACCTTTTTCTAAAAGCAATTTTCCAGCACTTTTGGCTTCTTCTATTCCAGTTGGCGAAAGGTCAACATCTGTCCAACCAGTAAAACGATTTTCAAGATTCCACTGGCTTTGACCATGGCGTATAAGAACTATTTGAGGCATATAGATCAAATCTTTAAGAGTTGGACGGTTTCGTCAAATTATAACTAATACTTACCAAGTTAGAGAGAAAACATCTTTTTTGTAAGCTCGTTAAAATTATCTATTCCTATTTTTATTTCCTTTGAAGCAGTTTCCTTATCGGCAACTATTTTTAAAAGATTGTCTGTAAGTAAAACAGCTTCTTGTGCATGCTCAGCTTCTAAAGAGAGGTGAATATTTATCCAAGTATAGCCATTTACCTCAAACTCTTTTAACTTAAAAGTGTCGTTTATTAAAATATTTTTTAACTCAGGTAAGTTTTTATCAAAAAAAGAATCAAGCACTTCATATTCAATCGAAGCTGAAAACTCTTGTGCTAGATTAAAACCAACAGCTCTAAAAAAGCTTTCAAACGGGCTTGACTCGCTAACAGATAAATTAGCAAAGATTATTTGCTTGCTTTGTATGATCAAGTCAACTTGCTTTGAAGATAAATTATTTACTTCATCTAAGTCAGTTTTGGTATTTTTGACTATAGATCTAAAAAATACTTCTGCAAGATGACGGTGTGTTAATCCAGATCGTTGAAAGTTTAACTCGTCATTTCTAGCAGCCATTACATACCCTAAATAATCAATCTTTCTATCTCGTAGAGATTCTATGTTCTCTGATTTATCGATTAAAAAATCAACCTTGTTTCCAACATCAAAGATAAGTTGAGATGTTCCATACATGAAAAATTCATTTATAGTAATATAATTGTTAATAAATTTTAACAATTTATTATTTGAATGAACTGTTTCCAAAGTTTTTAGTAAATCATTTTTTACCGCTATAGTTTGTAAATATTCATTAAGTAACTTTTTTGTATCAAATTCTTTTCTCATATAAGAGCATTCATAGCATGTAACACTCTGATTGTAAATATTAATTTTTGGATTGTAATTTGAACAAATTTAGGTTTACTTCACACATTGCTAGTATACATGTAAAATCTTTATCAATCGCAATAGCTGTGCTTAAAAGGTTTGATTTGTATAAATCATTTTCTAATGCATGCAGAGTGTAGCTATAGTAATGCCAAATATTTAAAACGCTACCACTATAAAGCTCTATTGTTTTAATTTTATTATCAATTTTAAACTCAATATCAATATCTTTTAAAAGTTCGATGGCTACTATTCTTTCTTTTGTTGTTTCGTCGATAGTATCAACTACTTTATATTGAGTGGAGTCAAAACCAAGAAGGCCAGGTAACCAATAAATTAGCTTGTTAAATTCTTTTGTGCTAAAATTTTCAGAAGTTATAACAAATTCCTCCTGTCCCCTCAATCCATTTTGAATTATTAAATAATCATTTTGGCTCATACTATCTTTTATATTTAATAGGGTTTTAGCCCTATCTCTTACTTCACCGATTCCGTCTCGTAAAAATAATATAAGATTAACACTGTTAGTATTTTCTTGTTTTTTCTTAAAGAGAATTTGTCTAAATATCGAATCTTCAATGTCAATGTTGGCACCACTAAATGGTAAATCTGAAAATTTGTTATGCAAATTAGATTTTGTTAGCTCGATTACTTCGTCACTTGAGGATATAGCAGTATAGTTTGTTTTAAAACCATGTTTAGTTAAATTTTCTATAATTGAAATAGCACTTCTTCCGTTCCCAGTGCTTAAATCAAACAGGTTAACAGTTTCAAAGCCTTCCAATTTAGAAATAATCAACGGTAAACTTTTTTCAATTAAAGCGTCCTCAGATGCGATGTAATCAAAGCTGCTTTTAAAAAAAACATCATTCCAAATATTGGCACCTTCACCTAGATAACTAAACTTTATTGGTATTGTCTTTTCTTCCTCTATTTTTGTTATAAATTCAATAAGCTGATCAGGTTTAAAAATTTTATAAATTAAAGGATTTGGAGTTAATTTGCTGTAGGCGATGCCAGTTCTATATTTAAAACCTTTGTTTTTCAACCTTTCAATCTCATTATTGTTGTGAGTGCTTATTAATATCTTTGGTTTGCGATTCTCGAAATTTATGACTAGGTTATTTTTATCGTCCATGGCATTTTTGACCCAGAGAGTTACAGTTGAAGGGGCGACACCGAAGATTTTGGAAACATCGGAGTTTTTGTAGGTATTCATATTTTATTAATTTAGTTTTAGTTCTTAAATTGAACGACTTTTTTAGTATAACAAAGAAAACGTAATCACACAAATGATCTACTTTTGTTTAATTAATCAGCTTTTTGCTAGAAAATTTAAGTCTAAAAAGGTATGTCAAAAAAATGCATGTATGTCAAAAAATTATAAATTGTGAATTATAAAATGAAATATTTTGTAGAGGCGAATTTTAATACGCCATTGTTATATTAGTTTCGCTAACCACTACCACAAACATACCCCGTCAGTCTACGACTGCCACCCCTTTCAAAAGGGGAATTTTGAGTATAGCTTCAATTTGAAGTTAGGTTGGTGGTTAGTGAAATTCCCAGTAGCGGCGACCACCGTGTCGCCATTTTTACTATTAGATCCTGATAACCAAGTTCAGGAAGACAAAAACCCCGTAGAGGCGAATTTTAATTCGCCATTTTACCCTAAAATATCAAATAAAGTCCCCACCCGGGGGATACCGACAGAACGAAGTGGTTGGCGGAGGGGTGTGGGGAAGTCGCCGTTAAATTACCGTAGGGGAATGCCTCTGGCTTCCCTCATCAAATTATGTGGCACAGGCGACGGGAATCCTCTTATCAGCTAAATTTTAAACCTCTCGGCGATCTTCCAAAGCTCTTGCCATAGTGGCTTGGTCTAGGGTATCTGGGTTGTAATAAAGTGGTAATCCCTGAGCCAAGCGAGTGATTTTGACCTGTTTGTGCCAACCTTTTTGTATTAGGTTTTCTCGTAAATAAGCAGTAGTAGCTTCAGCTGAAAAACCAACTTTAAAAAACAAAATTAACTCTAATTTGGTGGGTTCTGGGGTCTTGTTTAGGGTATCTTTTTCAATTTGGTGAGTAAATTTTTGGGAGCTTAAAACTTCTGGGATTCGCTTTTCAAACAGATCATCTAAAGTTGTATTTTCTGGGAAAATGTTCTCGAGAGGTGAGATTAGATTCTGCAAAACGTGGTATTTTCCTCGATAGGATTCGCTTCTTTCTAGGGTAATTATGTCAGTTGGTTTTTCCACAAGGCAAATTTGCCAGTCAGTGCGGCTTTTGTTGGAACAAATATCACAAAAGTTGTTTTGAGCAAAGAATCCACATTTTTGGCAGAAATGGACACTTTTTCGCATATTATCGAGAGCTATAAGCAATTCTTGGTAGTCTTCTTGGTCGGTTTGTAAGATATCTAAGGCTAGTTTTTGACTGCTACGAAAGCCGATTCCGGGGAAATTTCTAAACTTTTCGGCAAGGTTTTCAATGGGTTGGGGAAGCATTATTATTTTATAAGCAAAAAAACTTAAAAGAGGCAAGCAAGTAAATTTGTGGTAATTAACGGAATGGATATAAGGTGCCAGTATCCGCAGACGAGTGTCTAGTTTAATACTGGTTTTGCTATAAGTATCATTCTGAATTTATTTCAGGATCTCTAACAACTCTTCTCTGCGATAAATCTGATTCCCGTCGTTTCACTCCTCCCCACCCCCTCCGCCAGCCACTTCGTTCTGTCGGTATCCCCCGGGTGGGAATTTTACTCGATATTTACGGTAAATAATGGTGAGACAGGCTCGCCTCTACGAGTTTAACCTGGTAAAAACGGGTCGGAAAAGATCCTGAAACAAGTTCAGGACAACAATTTGGGTCAACAATGGAACCGTAAAGGTTCCGCTATGGTAAATTCAACAAAAATGGCGATCCGTGATCGCCTCTACAAATTTAACAATATTTTGGATAAGATCCTGAAACAAGTTCAGAATTGTATATGTCAACAATTTTGATGACAGAATTTTAGTTATTCCTAATACTTTTAATTCTGTTTAAAAATTTTTAATAACATATGCGTTTAAACGATAAAACCCTGGCTCGTAACTACCTT
>JBIKIW010000076.1:0-2555 GCA_044361365.1 Limisphaerales bacterium
CAAATTTAAACCATTAACAAAATCTTTTTTTCCAAGATGAACTCCTGTATTTCGTAGGATTGCATATGCTGTAACTACATGAAAAAAGAAATTCGCCAAAGCATAATCCTTAACATAATCACTAGCTGTCATAAATTTATCCTTGAAGTATGGTAAGATGATTTTTTGCTCATCAGTTTCGGCAAAGTTAGCTTCGGTAAAAGATTCTACAAATTTAATTGTCTTCTCAATTCTAACGATCAAATCATCAAAATTTTCTTCAGTATCTTCCATTTTTGGAATTTCTTGACCCGCAAGTCGAGCTACCATTCCTTTAGCGTTGTCTGAAATTATGCGAATTTGCTGTTTGAAGGTGTGCATATCTGGAGCAAGTCTAGCTTCTACCAAATCGGTTTCTGGAGTGTTGGTTTCTACCGAATAAGCCTGTCCTTTTTGTAGAATATGAAGAGTGGAGTGAAGGTATTTGAGAACAGTTTGACTGGCTAAATAGTAAGTATTTTGCATAAAAATTTGATAAACAAAGTTAGTTCGAAAATAAAACTAATGATTTAAACAAGGACTACAAACCACTCTTTTGTCAAGCTTTGTATTTTACATTCCCATCATTCCATCACCATCGTTGTACTTGACTTTCAACCAGCCAGACAAAATATCAATTTCTGCTGTTTGAGTTATGATAATATTGTTAGCCAATTTGCTCAATTCCGGTCTTTTTGTAATTTCTAAGATTCTATCCGCCATATTTACAGCCTCACGGTGATGCATTATCATGCCAGAAACATACACCCTATCCAAACCTTGCAATGTTTTTCTATTCATTATATCCATACTATTCACATAATCACCATTTGAAACACAATCTTTCCCAAACCACTCTTTGTACCAACTTTTCATCTGATTTATTTCTTTAGTTTGAGCATCAATAACTCCCTGGGCAAAAAGTTTAAGTTCGGGATCTTTGGTAGAATATACAATTAGTTTGGAGCTAGTAACTGCTTCTTCGTGGTGCGGAATCATGTTTTGAAGGAAACTCTGATCATCTTTTACACTATCACCCATCATGCTGTTTCCACCGTGATCCATACCCATCATAGAATTGTCTTCACCTATGATATTATTCATATATTTTGAGCTACTCGAAGAAGAGTCACTGCTAGAGCTTAAAGTACTCTGCGATTTGGGAGCTACCTTGCTTAAAGAATAGGCAATAGCAATCATGGTGCCGATTAAAGCTATAAATATCAGAACTGAGAATCCTGTAATTATTATATTTTTTTTGAGACATATTTTTGATTAGACCAAACTAATAAATCTTAGCACCAACCTCGTCAATAAAAATTTAATCTTGCTAAAAAATACAAACCAAATTTTGAATTAAATATGGCTAATTCTCAACAAAAAAGTCTGAATTTACGAGGACACAGATTTCAAGATTTATCTAATTTGGAAAATGAAATCGAGATTGTTTTGGATAGATTTCTAAATCCATTTTTAAATTCCAAAAGCGGCAACCAAAATCGCAAAATAGAAATTGTAGTTGGAAGAGGTTTGAACTCAAATACTTTTATTGATGGCAAAAATCCACTAAGATTTTATACTGAAATGTACCTTCATAAAACTGGTTTTGATTGGAAAAATAACGGTTTAAACCCTGGAATTATTGAAGTTTATTGCTAAAGTCTACCCTAACCCGTACAACCCCTTCACCAACTCTTCAATCTGATTATCAACTTGTGTGATCTGACTCTCAAGCTCTAATAGATCGACTTTTTCGGTTTGAAAATAGTCCAAAAGCTGGGCTTCAGTTTTGAGGTCAATTTTGGCTTTTTGTTTTGTTAATTCGCTTAAAAACTCGGCATTTTCTAGTTCGTACAATTTTTGTAGCTTTTTAGTGGATTTTATCTGAAACTTTGCCTCCAAATAGGTATTTACTTGGCTAATTTTGTCTTGAGAAAGTTTTTTGAGATTAATAATTTTATCTACCAGCTCGGCGATTTGGGTTTGTTGGTCGGTGGTAGCAATGGGAATTGGGAGGTTACGAATATCTTTTAGTCTAATTTGAGGAGTTCCAGTTCCTAAATTCCTAATAAATCCCATTTCGGTGAAATAGTAGCTGACGATCTTTGAATTTATAATACCTAATAAATACATCAAATTAAAACTTTCGTTTTTTTCAGAAAGATTAGGAATCGTTACAATATAAAGAGACAAATCAGCACAAACTACTTCTGAAGTATAAGCAGCGGTCACTTTTGAATCTGACAGTCGAATAAATATTTTGGGAGATTTGAAACGGCTCATATCACCTAGCCCAATAACCATTGGAGTTCTTTTCCCTTGTGATTTGGCTAATTCGATATATTCCTTGTTTAGCTTATCTCTTAATTTCAGATCGTATCTAATATATTTAGAGTATTTTATTGGTGAATAAGACTCACTTACGCCATCTGAACCTTCTAGCAGAGGATAGTCATTTGCCATTTCTTTTGACTGTTTTACGAAATAATCTTTTTTACCCGTGAAAGTTATACAAGTCCTAACATTTTCATTTCCTA
>JBIKIW010000048.1:0-10188 GCA_044361365.1 Limisphaerales bacterium
TCAATTAGAAGAAGAATTGTTTGAATACTGTTGCTATTACAATCATATCAGAAGGCATCAAGGAATAGACAACATGACTCCTTATCAAAAGCTCAATTCTGTCACTGAATAATTTGACATATACAAGAATGACAGTGTGCGAGCTCGTTATTATAGACTGTGGATAGCAGCACAAATCCACCCCATCAACTGCGTTGCCACCCCTCAAAGAGGAGAATTACTCACTTGTCTTTTTTAATCACGATATGGATTTTGAGCTGACTTTATTAAGTTTACCCTCCAAAATAGCTAGCTCCAGCGTCACGAATAGAAACTGAGTGCGGGTGGCTTTCTTTCAAACCTGCTCCTGTAAGTTTTACAAATCTAGTCTTTTGGTGAAAATCTAGCATATTTCGAGATCCAGTATAGAAAAAACTACCTCGTAAACCTCCTTGAATTTGGCTAAGGAAATTATCAACTTCACCTTTGTAGGGTACCAAGGCTTCAATTCCTTCAGCGACCATTTTTTTAGGATCAAGGCCTTGTCCGTAGCGGCTATTGCTTCCATCTTTCATAGCTCCAATCGATCCCATTCCGCGGTAGGTTTTGTATTTGCGGTCGTTAACTTCGATTAGTTGACCTGGAGACTCGTCGTAACCAGCGAGCATCGAGCCAAGCATCACACAATCAGCTCCAACAGCTAAAGCCTTAGCCATATCACCGATTTGTTTGATTCCACCGTCGGCAATAACTTTTACTCCAGCAGGTTTGGCGGCTCTACAAACTTCACTTACAGCGGTAAGTTGCGGCACTCCCATTCCAGTTACAATTCTAGTAGTGCAAATGCTACCAGGTCCAATTCCAACTCTCAAAACATCAGCTCCAGCTTCAATCAATGCCAAAGCTCCTTCGTAGGTGGCAATACTTCCAGCCATAATTGGAGTGTTTGGGTAAGTACTTTTGATAAATTTAACCGCCTCAATAATCCCTTTAGAATGACCATGAGCCGAATCTACAATCAACAAATCCACCCCAGCTTCAACTAGTTTCTCCACCCTTTCTTGCATGTCAGCTCCAATTCCCACAGCCGCTGCAACTTGCAAACGATTTTTGAGGTCTAAACTTGCCAAACTATCAGTATTTTTCCAGGTTTCAAAGTTTTTTACTTTGCTTACTTCTGCTGCTTGGTTTTCGATAGAAAGGTTACGGTGAATTACTCCCAAACCTCCATTTTTAGCCAAATGAATTGCCATTTCAGACATTGTGACGGTATCCATTGGGGAAGAGATAAGTGGTAATTTTAGGGTAATTTCTGGGGTTAAGTTGGTGGATAAATCTACATCATCGCGGGTAAAATCAGCATAATCTGGCAGTAACAACAAATCATCAAAGGTGTAGCTTTCAGGAAAGGCGATTTTTTGGCTTAGACTGGGGAGATTCATATACAAATGTTAAGTTAAAATTGTTTCCGTAAAAATGGTTTTTAGTCAATTTGGGTCAATAAAAATCCCCCAGCGTTGATAACTAGGGGATGGGTAAACTTACTCAGTAGGTTTTACTACTTTTCAGTCTAGCAAAATAGCAAAATTAGTTGAACATTAATTTTTCACACCTCTCAACGTCTATTAAAGTACCGTCGAGAAATTTTATCATCTCTGGATCCCATTTCTCACAAGTAATGGTTCCAAAGTGGGGAAGCCTATGATCCTCATAATCATTTACAGAAGGGAATTGTACCTTCATCAATTCATACAAGTCACAAAGTTTCATAGCATTGTTAAGATCTTTCCACCCAAGCTCTTTACATCTTCTAGTATCCTTAAGGGTGTTGATATGTAATTTGTAGTATGTTTCCGCAACTTTCATGACTATTAACTATTATTTTGCACTATTTACCATAGCATACTCTCTCTGTTTGCAAACAGCATTTCTCGCATAAAATAGGTGTTAATTGATAGCTCAAATTTTTTAGTTGGAGGTTGTTGGTTAAAATTCCCACCCGGGGGATACCGACAGAGCGAAGTGGCTGGCGGAGGGGGTGGGGAAGTTGCCGTCAAATTACGTAGAGGAGACCTCCTGGTCTCCATCATCAAATTATGTGGCAACAGGCGACGGGAATCAGATTAACTAATAATGAAAAATTGTAATTTAAAAGAAAAATGGCGATCAGGGGATCGCCTCTACAAAGATATATTAGCCAAAGTCACAAATTTATTATCCAACAATGGCGACACGGAGGTCGCCGCTACAGGCTGATCAAACTCAATTTATAATTAACCATTAGCAATTTATAATTTTTCAGCACTTCTCTCAGCGACGCGAGGGCTTTTAGTCGGGCAAAGCCCGCCTTGTTCATGCTTAGTGTGCCACTAGCACTTCTCTCAGTCGCCGTGGTGCTTTGACAAACTGAAAAAATAGTTATTTAATATGGAAATAACATCACGGACTTATTAGTCTTGTTCGGTTCGGTACCGTTTTATCGATCAGCTTTCTAACTCAAATCTTTTATAGAAGATCAAAATCTATTATCTAAAATATTCTGTTTAAACTCATTTTTGAGCATAAAATAGACTTCAAAACAAATATTATTGGTTTAAATTAAATTTAAATTAAGCTTTATAAAACATTAAAATTTTTCCTGTGTCTGCTAAACAATCCATTGCTGAAATACTTCAAGCACAACAAGCAAATTCTCCTAAAAAAGAAAAACGAGCCAAAAAATCTTCTGCTGATCGAAAGCGACTTACAATAGGTTCAGCTAAATCTTCAAAAGCAAAAATTCCTAAAATTACCAAAATATTTAAGGCAAAACCACCCAAGCTCGAAGACATGAGCGATAGCGATAGAGCAGTTGCCGAGCAAAAAATTCTGGCTAGAGCTACAGCCGCCGCCAAACCAAAAGTAGGAGGGAAGGGGAAAGACTTTTTGGATGACGATACCTATGTAGATCCAAGATCACCGAAAGCAAATGAATTGGTTACTCGTAAAGGTATTTTGGGTTTAAATTTGATTTCTACTTCAGATTTGAATCGTCAGGCTGCCCTTCAAGATGAGAGTATTGAGCAACGAGGAAGTCGAAGATACAGACTTACAGACGATGGTGTAAAGGTAAAAATGAAAAAGATTACTAAGAAAAGGGAGAGTAAAAATAAAAATAAAAAGCTAAAAAGGTTTATTGAAAATGACGCTTCTTTGTATCCAGTTTTTCAGTCCCAACCGATTGAGTTTCAGCAAGAAATGGTGGATATCGTAAAGCAAGGTATTACCCGAGGTTTTATTACGGAAGATGAAATTTTACACATTTTACCTGAGCCTGAAAACTATATTGAACTTTTGGAAGATATTTTTGATTTGGCTGAAGATTCTGGAGCTCCAATCAGTTTTGCCAGTACTTTAGATAATTTGTGGAGTGAGCTTGATGCTGATGATGAAGAGCTAAGACAAGAAAAGGAGTTGGCTTCGAAGCTTTCAGGTAGTTTGGCTGGAGATGTTGGTGGTCAGGAATTAAACGACGATGCGGTTCAAAACTACATCCGTGATATTTCTCGCTATCCTTTGCTTAATAAAGACATGGAAGTTGAGCTTGCTAAAAGAATCGAACAGGGAGATCAAGCTGCTAAAAGAGAGCTTAATAATGCCAATTTGCGTTTGGTTGTGCATGCTGCCAAAAAATATATGGGTCGAAATTTAGCCTTTTTGGATTTGATTCAAGAGGGAAATATCGGGCTTTTACGTGCGGTAGAAAAATTTGACTGGAGAAGGGGTTATAAATTCTCAACTTACGCGAGTTATTGGATTGAACAAAGTATTCGAAGGGCTTTGGCTGATCAAAGTCGTCCCGTCCGTTTGCCAGTACACGTGGAGGAAAAACTAAACCGATTTAGGAGAGAAAAAAGAGCTATGATTGACGAGCTTGGAAGAGAGCCTACAGATGACGAACTTTCTGAAAAACTGGAGGTGGACATGGATACGATTTATTATTTTAAAAGAATTTCTCAGGACACAGTTTCTATTGATACAATGGTAGGTTATAGCGAAGACAGTGATACCCAAATGGTGGAAATGATTGAGGATGAAACTAGTGCCCAACCAATTGACGCCGCTTCTAGCAGAATGCTTCGAGCTCATGTAATGAATATCGTTGATGATGTCCTTGAACCAAGAGAAAAAAAAGTAATTTTACTCAGGTTTGGACTAGATGGAACTGGAATTGCTCATACACTTGAGGAAATTGGAGAGGTTTTTCATGTAACCAGAGAAAGGGTGCGACAGATTGAAGAAGTTGCCTTAAACAAAATCCGAACCCACAATCAAAGTTTCAAATTAGTGGACTTCTTGGAAGGAGTGCATCCACAAAGCTTTAAATCTCAACCTGGAAAGGAAGATGCGGCTGACAACCTTGAAATCCCTTGGACAAAGAAAATTTTGACAGATAAATTGGTAGAAATTGTTACTAACAACATAATTGCCAAAGAATACTCATTGATTTTCTTAAGAGGAGAAATGGGAACGGGTAAAACCACGCTTGTAAAGATGATCTGCAACAGATTAGGAGTGAGTGATGAAGTAACATCACCAACCTTTAGTTTGCTACAAAAATACGGACTAAAGAAAACTTCTGCTGCTAAAAAAGCCGACTACGAAAAAGTGGCCCACTTCGACCTTCACAGACTTAGCAAAGTAAAAGAAGAAGATAAAGGCTGGATTGAAGAAGATTTGATTGATGCAACTAATATTTGTTTTGTGGAATGGCCAGAAAAACTACTTAAAGATCAACCTTTTATGAAGTTCTTGGGAAGAAATTATCTAATTATCGACTGTAAGATTGGTAAAAAGAACGAGTATTATTATAGGATTAGGAAGGAGTAATTGTAATAATCTAAAATCATTTTACAGCCAACCTTTTTGTGTTATGGTGTAGGTTTATGGGTATTAATTTACCTAAACAACCCAAGCCTAAGTAACCCTTTGCATTCGGTTTTTAAGCTGTTGCAATTTTAATGGGTGTTTCAGAGAAAACCGTAAAATCTGTTTTGCAAAATTCAGCTACCATAACGGGTCTTACAAGATCAATTAGCGAATCTGAAATTAACAAATCATCAGGGGACGGGGAAGGTTCATGAATTCTATACTCAAACCTAAATTAAAATATAGGAAGAGAAAAGACTGTAAATGTTTGAATGGGGTGAGTTTTGTGGGCTTTGAGTATAATTGGCTATCAGTAAATTTTACTCCACCAAAAACGACAACATTGAAATTGAACCGTTTTGAATTTGTTTATATAAAACAGAAGTTTTGTCGGTTTCAGAAATTGTTCCCAAAAAATATACAAACGGCCAATAATGCTCGGGAGTTGGAGCAGCGAGGTTTCCATTTTTAAGTTTAGTTTAGTCTATTATATCAACAAATTTACGATTCAAAGTTTTCTCGATTATCAAATTTTCAAATTCTGTTGCCCATTTTTGAGGTGTAGCTGTGGAGCTAAAATCTAAAAATTCAAAATTGTGAATAACATTTCCACTGAAAATTAAAGTCACATTTTCTTCTCGTAGTTTGGTTAGTTTCTGCCCGATTTCAAAACGTTCTTGCGGAGTCAGGTTTATATTTAAACTGAGCTGAGCAACTTCAATTTTTTCTTTTGGAAATAAGATTTTTAAAACACCCCAAGCACCATGGTCCAAACCTTTGGTTGAATTGAAAACAACTTTATTAGGACTTAAAACATCTTGAACTTTTTGAGATAAATTTTTATTTCCTTTAGCTTTATAGGTTGTATTGTACAATTCCTGAGGAAATCCACCAAAATCATAAATTATAGGTAAGATTTCATCAGAGTAGGTTATTTCAGTTTGCCCAGAAGTCAGCCAATGAGCTGATAAAATAAGTACTTTTGGAATGTTTTCTAGTTTTTCTGAAAAGGTTTTAAGGCTTTTGGTGTAGTTGTTTTTCTCTACGATATTCATCGGCGAACCATGTCCAATAAACAGAGATTTCGCCTTAAACATAAAAAGTTTGGTTTAATTTCCAGTAATCAAACTTTATAGTCCCATCACCTTAAAGTAAGAATCAAATTTACCAGTTGGCCTGCTAACTGCGATCCAAATTCTAGCCATTTCTTCCAACGCATGGGCGTTATCAATCCCTCCAGCGTCAACAGCGTTAAACCCAATTTCATTAGCTAATTCTTTAGCAACTGCTTTAGCATCTTCCTGACCTGCGATGAATGTATCTATTGAGCCACTTTTAGTAGCTAGAATGTTTTCTGCTCCTGTTGTGTTGAAGGCTTTGGCGATTCCTTTAGCGTTGGCAAGGTGCATTATTGCTTTGGTAGCTGAGTCAAAATCTGGACTTACTTTTTCAAATACCTCATTACTGCAATCAATCACGATTTTATTTTCTAGTAAATTTCCAAGTTTCGGTAAAAGCTCTTTAATATGAGGCGGGTGCATACTAATAATTACTACATCAGAATTTTCGACAGCTTCTAGGTGAGTTGTAGCCGTAACATTTGGCAAATTTGTGAGTTCTAAATTTTTTTCACTTTGAGTATCTCTAGTACCTATAAATATATCGTGATTGCCTGAAATAACAAGTTTTTTGATTAAGTTTGAGCCAACTTTGCCAGCTCCGAGTACGGAAATTTTCATATATAAATTTATTTTGAGAAGTAACTAAACTTTTGAAAGTTATTTTTTCTTGGCAAGGGCAAATAAGGGCTGAAAAATCAACTCTTCGAGCTTTGAGTGTTTGATTTATCTGTAATATTTTTATGGGGTTTTTGTTTGGAGGGAGAAAGTTTGTAGTATTGAATAAGACAGTAAACAAAACATAAAAAACCCACCTTGGAGTAGGTGGGGTAATTCTTATTAAACTAAACTAAATTTGTTAATTTAATTTCACTTTAATTGTTTGGTCAGATGAATAGCTACCCTTAAAAATTAAAACTAGATTCTTATCAGCTGTAGGAACTTCAAAAGTTACAGATCCTTCAACTTTGCCATTTTTAGTCAAACTTCCACTCTGCAAACCATCGCTTAAAGAATAAGTTGTTGAATCTGGGTTAATTAGCAATCCATTTGAATCTTGAACACTAAAGTTGTAAGCTGTAAAACTAAAATTTGAGTTACCTCTATTAACTAAAACAACAGTTGCTTTTATAAACTTCTTACCAGGTTTTGGTTGTGAAAATTGATTATCAGAAATATAATCTTCGACCTTAGAAACTGTTAATTGCTTATCACCATTTTCAATAGTTTCACCAACTTTAAACTCCGTGTCAGCAATAGTACTAACAGAAGAAGTTGATGTGGTAACCAATTTCGCAGATGAAGAGCTGGAAGATGAATTAGAAACCAAAATGCCAAGACCTACCGTGGCTAAGATTATACCCAAAACTACCAACACGTAGAAAACTGTAATAAGAACACGTACCCATACTGGCCATAACTTCCAAACGAACATCATAATAATTCCTACAAGAGGAAGAAATAGTAATAATAGAACGGTGATAATTGTCTTTGTACTGTTAGACATACCACCTGAATTTGTATTTTCAGACATGGTCGAAGTATAATCTAGCTGTTGTCAATTTTTGACATAAATAATTAATCAAAAGGTTATTACTGCGTGATTAAAACTTACCCCAAATCCAGTTTTTGGTCCCAAACTGATACTGTTTTATTATTATTTTTAATTTTTGGTAGTGGGGTGGCGATTGCTGATAATTTAGAAACTTTTGGGGTTACGGTTCTGCTTAGTGCGGCTATTTTTGGATTGTATTTTGGTGTAAATTGGTTGGTTAAAACTAGACTTTATAAACAAGAAATTGGGATAGAAGTTAACCTAGATGTTGCTAAAAAAATACTGCAAATTGGAGAGAAAAAAATCAAATTTTCACAAATCAAATTGGTTCAAAAAAATTATCTACGAAGAATTGGTTGGCGATTTACCATCGAAACAAAATCTGAAAAAATTCGTTTTATTTTAACCGATCAAAAAGAACTTTTAGCTGATTTAAAAGAGATTTTACCAGTAGAGGTTTTTTCTAAAAAGAATTAATTTATTGATATACGAAAATTATCTTATTATACGAAGTCAAATTTAAAACTTTCATGAACGCCTAATTCATTTTCTATTAAATTAAAGCTTCGTCTTTTAAACTGTCACTCTGAATTTAATTCCACCCTTCAAAATGTCATCTTTAGCTCGTTTCAGGATCTGCTCAGAATTTCAATAGATTCCGAAACAACTTCGGAATAGACAATATACTACAATCTGTTATTATCTAATAATACATGTCTCAATTTTCTAAATTTCCGAACCGAAAAGACCGCCTAGAATTTTTGCAAAATAACTTAGCTAAAAAATTCCCGAAAATTGATTCAGCTTTTGTAAGTGATGATGAAATCCAAAATGTTCACTGTGAAAATTTGATTGGAGGAGTCAGCCTTCCACTCGGTATCGCCGGACCGATAAAAATTAATTTTTTGGAAGAGTTTGAAAATCGTGACTTTTTTATTCCTCTTGCCACAACGGAGGGAGCTTTGGTGGCTTCGGTTAGTAGAGGCTGTAAGGCGATTAGCGAGGCTGGCGGAGCGACAGTTTTTGGGCAAAGATTTGGCACTACCAGGGCTCCAGTTTTTTATACGAAATCTCTACAAAAATCAAAAGATTTGGTGGAATTTTTAAGAGCGAATCAAGCCAAAATTAATGAGATTGTCGAGTCAACTTCCTCACACCTAAAGCTTTTGAATTACGACACCAGAATTTTGGGAAACCGTGTTTTTGTCCGTTTTTCCTACAACACCAGTGAAGCTATGGGTATGAATATGGTTACAATTGCCACTCAAAAAGTGGTGGATTTTATCGAAAAAGAAACTGAAGTTGTTTGTGAAGCACTGAGCGGAAATTATTGCGTGGATAAAAAACCAGCCTGGGTAAATTTTATCAACCGAAGAGGTTTTGAAGTACAAGCAGAAGTTGTTTTGACGCCTCAAATTTTAGAAAAAACTCTAAAAACTACACCCAAACTTTTTTTTGAAACTTGGCTTTCTAAGTGTATGTTGGGTTCAGCAATGGCTGGCTCGATGGGATTTAACGCACATTTTGCCAATGTAGCAGCAGCCTTTTTTATAGCAACAGGTCAAGATCCTGCTCAGGTGGTGGAGGCAAGTCTTGGGATTACGCATTGTAAGATTTTGGATGACGATTCTCTTTATGTAGCAGTTTATTTGCCTTCAATTTTGCTAGCAACCGTGGGTGGTGGCACCAAACTTCACACTCAGTCAGAAGCTTTACAAATCGTGGGAGCCAAAAATTCGTCACAGCTAGCCCAAGTTTTAGCCGGCAGTATTTTAGCTGGGGAAATTTCACTTTTAGCCTCTTTATCGCAAAATAATCTAGCTCAAAGTCATCAAAAGCTTGGGAGGTAGTTAAAAAACATTTTTGTAGAGGAACCTTTACGGTTCCATAAGTATAAATAGATTGACCAAATCAAAACCTTTACTTTTAAGGTAAGTTATGTCTAAACAATTTCAAAAATGGATTGGTAAAAAAGAAGAGTTGCATAACCGTAAGTTTAGTCCAAATTTTAATGAACGAGATGTTTATTGGGGAGGTTTGGGGGAAAATATTGGTGATGAAGAAAATGGGAAAAGTGATTTATTTAGTCGTCCTATTCTAATTGTTCGCAAATTTAACAAAAATCTATTTTGGGGAGTTCCACTTACTACTCAAATAAAGGAAAATCCGTATTATATTCAAATCAGTTTTAAAGATGCATTGCAGTGTGTTATGATAACTCACCTTCGCCTTATGGATGCCAAAAGGTTGTATGGAAAAGCTATTGGTAGGCTGGAGAAAAAGGAATTTATGAAAGTCAAAGAGGCTATCAAAAACTGTCTCTAAAAAAATTATTCCCCCTGTTTCCAGGGGGTTTGCGACGAGTGTCGATTTGTAAAGGTAATAATGCAAAGAATTTCAAATCTTGTCAAAAAAATACTGTAAACAAAAACTCCCACTTTTAGGGTGAGAGTCGATGGGGAAGTACATGTCGGATAAAAATCGCAACATGTAGTTAATATTTATTTAGGGACTAGACCAGTTAAAATTTAATTTGAAATACTTTTCAGGTATTTAATATAGATTTTGATAATATGGAGCAAATCTGTCTCTAAGTCAAATACATATTTCTCTAAATCTTTTTTTGAT
>JBIKIW010000077.1:0-2512 GCA_044361365.1 Limisphaerales bacterium
AGTTCCTTGAAAATTAACCATTTTATAGAACCTATTTGAAAACTAATTCGAGCAATAAGCCATTAAATAGTTTTGCCCTGACAAGGGAAATGTCCGAAGGACAAAGGGTTTTATGGAAATTTAAAGCGAAGATAAAACCCACAGTCCCGTTGGGACAGCTCCCTTATCAGGGAGCAACTAGCTATTTTTGGTCTATTTTAGGGGATAAGAAATCAAATGGATTCTATATATTATTCACTATTAGCTTTTCACTTTTAGTTAAGCACACCCTTCCAACAAAAATCACCTCTTTTTAGGGAGGTGAACTGTAAGTTTAGTTTATAAAAACTATTCTAATTTAGATTCTTCTTTTACCTCTTTAGCTTCAACTTCAACAACATGACTAGAATCTCCAGCAAGTTGATTATTTAGTTTTGAAACCAAAATACCACTAACTACAATTCCGGCGATGTTTATCAAAATATTTAAATAAGGAATAATCGAAACTATAGCTAACACCATACTTGTAATAGCTAAACCTCTGCTTGGGCTTTTTGTTTCTGCAGAAATATTGTTGGCAATAATACTAAGAACCAAAGACACCCACCAAAGTACAAAACCAATTCCACCAATAATTAAAGAAACTATGCCAACCCCCAACGAACCCAGTCCTGTGCCTATGTTATTAACATCACCAACTGAAGTAATGCCTACGCTTAAAAATGTAAGAAATATACCCACAAAAAGACTTACTGTGTAGTAAATTCTGGCAGCCAGAGTGAAAATTTCAAAATTGCGTTGTTTGATGACTTTATCAGGGTCAAATTTATGATTTTTAGACATACTTTAAGTAAACTAAATTTGTTGAGATTTGTAAATACTTTATGATTGAAAATTGTAAAAACCTCTCCTTTAGGGAAAAATTAATCATAAAAAAAGACCCTTCGCACAAAATATTGGCTAGGGGTCAAATGAAAAACTCAAATTAAATTGAGAAAACTAAAATAAATTAGTTATTTTTTATCTGGAGGGCATTGACCCTCCATTTCTTGAACGGGTGATGACTCCGTCTTCGAAGCCCATTTCTGCGGCTTCTTTTTGCTCTTGGTCCCAATCAGAGTTTTTTGGGGGTTCTAATGCCCCCGTAACACCAGCATCAAAGCCAGCATTAGTTTCCTCTGTGAGATCGCGATCTTCTACTACTTCGTCGTCATCGTTTCCGTTTCCACCAAAAAAATTGAAAACCATCTTAGCACCTCTCAAAATAATTGTTTATTGAGATGCTGTTATGCATAGGATTGTACGTTGCTATGCACATGGTCTAACATTTACTTAGCACATTAAAACCCTTAGGTCAAATTTATTTGTACGATATTATTAACTAAAACTTTTCTAAAAATATCTATATTTTCAACTCAACAAAAAAGCCCACCGTAGTATGTACAGTGGGCAAAGTAAAAGATCGTTAGTTGAGGAGATTATTCCTCAACTTGTCCCGAACCATTGAAGAAGGAACAAGTAACGGAAACTCTATCTCCTTTTAGCTTACCGTTGACTGTTGTAAAGAGAGTAACCGTATCACTGCCACTTCCACCACATGTGGGGCATGTAACTTTTTTTTCTTATCGCTCATAAAAAACTCCTGACAGGTTTACTAATGGTACCTAATCCCTTAGCCCCTGTTGTTCAGCAATAGAAATAACTACTCCAATGATACTTTTTATATACATTTAAAATACTTATTGCATGCCAACCACCACAAAACCAAAAACCAAACTTATTCAAACAAGACTAGACGCCGACCTTGTGAACCAAGTTAATATTGTTCTTGGTGAAATTGGACTTGGGATAAACGACGCTATAAAGATTTTTTTGAAAAAAGTAGCCAACGAACAAAGTATCCCTTTTGCCTTAACCGCCAAAAAACCCTCAACTACCTGGCACACCAGCACAGCACCTCTACGAGAACCAACCCCAGAAGAAGCCAAAGTTATTGAAGAATTTGTCAAAAATCCACAACTTTTACCAGCTGAAGAATCTGCAAAATTTTTAGAAGAATTAAAAATGAGTTTATAGTATGGGATATCAAATTATTTTTGATAAAAAAGCTCAAAAACAGCTTGAAAAAGTCAAAAAAGAAAATCAAACTTTATCTAAAATTTTGAAAGTCATAGAAACCTTGGAAACCGACCCCTATTCTACCACTCATAAATTTGAAAGGCTAAAAGGTAATTACAGCGGTTTTTGCTCCAAAAGAATCGATAAGAAAATAGAATAATCTACAAAGTAGAAGATCAAAAAATTATCGTTTTGGTAGTTTCAATTTTAGGTCATTATAGCTAGTTTAGTTGATAAATATCCTTTCAAACTCAATTTGTCATTCCGAACTAGACTTAATGTCATTCCTGTATATGTCAAATTATTCAGTGACAGAATTGAGCTTTTGATAAGGAGTCATGTTGTCTATTCCTTGATGCCTTCTGATATGATTGTAATAGCAACAGTATTCAAACAATTCTTCTTCTAATTGAGA
>JBIKIW010000013.1:0-33235 GCA_044361365.1 Limisphaerales bacterium
TATCTACACAAAAATGATGAATTATTTTTTTTAAATTGTAATTGCTTAATCTTTATCTGTATATCATAGAAATTAGTTTAGTTAGTGTTTGCTAACTAGTCTAGTTCCTTATAATTAACAATTTATCATTATAACAATTTGCCGATTTGCAAAAAATTGTAGCTGATTTAACCAATATGCTTTCAACCAATATTGCTGGGGTTCAATTCCCAAAATTTGCCTACAACGCCTGCGGAGTCAATGATGAAGTTTATAAACAACTAGAGAAAATTGGCGGTTCAGACGCTGCTGCAATTTTGCTAAAATCAGTCTCAACTGAGCCTAGAAAAGGCAATTTACCACCCAAATATATCGTAAAATCACCCCTAATTCCAGGTTGCACACTCAACAGCATTGGGCTTTCAAATATGGGTTTGGAGGCAAATTTGGAATACGCAAAACAACTTAAACAAAACTTTTCAAAGCCAATTATTGCTAGCCTTACCACTTTTTCATTTGAAGAAAATTACAGTCTTTTAGAAGCTTTTCAGACTCAAAATTTGGTGGATCTGATCGAAATCAACATTTCTTGCCCAAATGTAGGTACTGAAGGACTTTTGGGATATTACCCAGAAGAGGTTGATAAATTTTTGACAGGGCTTGATGAGCGAATCGGAAATATTCCAGTTGGGCTAAAATTACCACCATACCTCGAAGACGTTTATTTTGATAAAATGACTGAAGTTTTGCTAAGGCACAAGGTTAAATTTATCTCCACAATCAACACAGTCGGTAATGCTTTGGTGATCGATGGTGAAAAAGAATCTGTGCTAATCAAACCAAATTTTGGTAGAGGTGGACTTGCGGGAGATTGGATAAAACCAGTGGCACTAAACAATGTAAATTCCTTTTTTAGAAGATTAAATGGGCAAATTTCGATAGTCGGAATTGGAGGTGTGCGAACAGGAAAAGACGCTTTTGAATTTTTACTCGCTGGAGCAGACAGCGTGCAAGTTGGCTCAGCTTTTGCCCAAGAAGGCTATCCAATTTTTGAAAAAATCCACACCGAACTTGAGGAAATTTTAACAAGAAAAGGCTATAAATCCGTACAAGAAGCCAAAGGAAAGCTTAAGTTTTTGTAAAAAAGAATAGAATAGTGAATAAATGGATGCCCACCCTTTACGGTTTTTTAACTGACGTGGGTGGTCTTTTTTTACCTAACATAGGCCTATTTAATTTCTTTTATCTCATTCCGCCTTAAAATTTGTTGTTCCACTAGAGAAATTTATTTTTTATAATTTACAATTATTTTTTACCCTTCCCCCTCTTTATAAAACTCGTAATCACAAACAAAATTAACAAGAAAACTCCCTGCCCTGCTACCAAATATAGCTTGTCTGAAGTGTCCAAAATAACTCCCAAAATTGCCGAAATTATAAGGATAACGGCTGTAAAAAATAACACCTGAGATTTGCTCATTCCCGCGTCTAAAAGCCTAAAATTCCAGTGTAACCTATCACCTTCAAACGGACTTTTGCCATTCAAAACTCTGAGTGTGAAAACAAACAAAATATCAAAAATAAACCAACCTAAAACCGTACTTGCGGTAGCAATTTTAGCACCGCTGAGAATCGACAAAACCCCGATTATAAAGCCAACAATCTGCGACCCGCCTTCCCCCAAATAACCCTTGGCGTTGGGTAAATTCCACGGCAAAAACCCCGCAATTCCAGCCGCCCACAAAAGTGCCGAAAGTACAATAAAAGGTTGCATCACATTGGGTAAAGTAGCCACCACACTGATTGTGAGAAGTGAAATAATGCCAACCGTTGCCACCAAACCATCATGACCGTCCAAAAACTTGGTAGCAGTCAAACACATTCCAATCCACACAAACGCCATCAAATATTGCAACCAAACCGAACCCACCAAAAACTGATCAAATGGATAAGAAAAAGAAGTTATTCGCAAATCCCCAAGCAAAACTGTGATCAGCAAGCCCAAAAAAGTTGGAATAAAAACTACCTTGCTTTTGAACTGAAACTTATCATCCAAAAAGCCCCCTATCATAATAATTAAAGCCCCTACAAACACCCAAAACAATCTAAAAGGCAGCAAATTTTTGCCAAGTTCGAAGCTAAATCTAGTCAGGCGAATTTGAATTTCTGGATCGACCACAAAGTCTGTAAAAAAGTTTTTGCGAAACAGCCACACCACACCTGTAAAAAACAACGAACTGATAATAAAACCTGTGGCACCAAGCAGCGGAATAGGGTCTTTTTGGTCTTTACGATCAGGAGCAGAGTCTTTTTTGTCCATTACTCCTAGCTTTGCAGCCAGCCTAAAACTCCCAAAAGTCAGCACAAAACTAAACAACAAATTCGCCAAAGCCAAACAAACTGCCACCACCAAATAAGAAGAAGTAAAACCAAACATTCAATCCTAAATTTTCTAAGATAAAGATTACAGTCAAATTGATAATGATTATGAATGGTTTGTGCTGAATTTTCCGTAGAGGAGACCCTCCTGGTCTCAATTGTCAAAATATTTGGCAACAGACAACGATAATGAGGTTTTTAATTATAAATGGTAAAGGATAAATTACAAGTCAAGGATAAATGAGTAAATACTTGGTTGAATATTTAACATCCCAGATCTTCTTTAGTAGAGGCGAATTTTAATTCGCCATTGTTGATTTTACCATTTCCCCGTAGAGGAACGAGCAAATTATTACTTTATTTTTCAATTTATTTTCGACCTTTACAACTCTCTCTTTGCTATGGTGAGCGTGGATTTTAGGTTGTTTTTTTAGGATATTTGGAAGATGAAAGCTACAATTGCTGGTTTTAACGGTTTTTCTCTTAGTGTTGAAAATGTAACAAAAGAAGAATTGGCTTGGCTTATAGAAAAATTTCAAAATGGAGAAGTGAAAATTTCTGCTGAAGAGGGTTTGGAAAAAGACGCTCCAACAGAGGAAGAAGATGTTAGATTAGGCATTCCAATTGAAGATTTATTACCTTATTTATCAACTCGTTCTAGCTCGATATTAAACCTTCAACTTAAGTTAAAAACTTTTGGTGAGATTCTAGAGTTCTCAAAAAGTCTAACCTTTAACAATACTAAAGGACTTGGAAGTACAACTCAAGAAGAAATTCTTTACTTTCTAGAAAACTATAAGCCTTAATCCATTCCGCCCTTTGAGTAATATTATAAACTCGGAGGGTGCTTTTTTGTACCTAAAAAAATAATATTTTCAATTCAATATTTTTTGTAGAGGCGACCACCGTGTCGCCATTTTCCTCTAAAATATCAAATAAAGTCCCCACCCGGGGGATACCGTGAGAGCGTAGCGGGTCACGGAGGGGGTGGCGAGGAGCCGTTAAATTGTGTAGCGGAGGTCTCCTGACCTCCATCTTTAAATTATGCGGTACACAGGCGACGGGAATCAAAGAATAGTGAAAAACTAATAGTGAATAATTGTTAAGGATAAATTATAAATCAATGATAAAAATTTAAAAAAGAAAAATGGCGACACAGAGGTCGCCTCTACAGATCAAACCACCCATTAACTCAAATTCAACAAATCTCTAATCGCGGCGGCTTTTTCGAAGTCCATTTCGTTTACAGCTTTTTGCATGAGTTTTTCCAGATCTTCTTTGGAGTAATTTTGTTCGGCGAGGTCGGAGATTTGGGTTTCTTTGGTGGCTTCAAAATCTTCGTAAACTTGCTTGGATTTGGATTTGCGTCCGCTACGATTTCCGTTGGTATCATCGCCATTTTTCCCTAGCCTTGTGCCTTTTCGGCTGCCTCCCATTTTCATAAATTCATCCAAATTTGCAAACCCATTTACTGTCCATTCCGCTCCAGCTTTGCCATATTCATCGTTATTTTCGACTTCCTCATTTAGGTCGTCCACGATAGTTTGTAGTTCTCGTTTGGTTGATTGCGGTGTGATTCCATGCAATTTATTGTATTCGGTCTGCAAAGCTCGCCTACGATTGGTTTCGTCGATGGCGTATTGCATGGATTTGGTGATATTTTGGGCGTACATGATCACTTTTCCTTCCGAGTGCCTTGCTGCACGACCGATTATTTGCACTAAACTGGTTTTGGAACGCAAAAATCCTTCTTTATCAGCATCAAAAATCGCCACCAAACTAACTTCTGGGAGATCCAAACCTTCTCTCAAAAGGTTGATTCCGATCAACACATCGTACTTTCCACGCCTCAAATCTGCCAAAATATCTACCCGATCAAGGGTTTCTACATCGCTGTGAATATAAGCAGACTTTATGCCAATTTGTTTGAGATAAAGGTCTAATTCTTCAGCAAATTTTTTGGTGAGAGTGGTGATCAAAACCCTCTGCCCCTTCACTACTCTTTGGCGAACTTGCTCCAAAACATCATCCACTTGGTTATCCACCGGTTTGATTTGAATCTCGGGATCGAGCAAACCCGTTGGGCGAATAATGGCTTCTGCAACAGTAATTTTGCCAAGTTTGTAACGGCTTGAAATCATATTCTTGAAATCCTAAAGATAAAAACGGATTTTGAAAAGGGGTCGATTGATTAATAGTTAATAATTAATAATGAATGATTGTTAATGATAAATTATAGTAGCGGCGAATTTTAATTCGCCCTTGTGAGTAACTGTAGTTTTGGAGACTCAGTTTGAAATTACAAAAAATCTCAAATAGGTTCTAGTTATCGCTTTGGTCTGTATGCAAACTAACAATTCTGCGTAGATTTGTGATTTTTACTTTGTTTTGATGCAAATAGTTTTTTATAAAGGTGTTTTTAGAATTACCAACTAGCTCTTCGTATCTCTCAGTTTTGCTTAAAAAGTTTTTGATGAGATCGATGTTTCCAATAATATCTTTGATGCTTAAAATTGCATTCCAAAAAGTAAGTAAATGTGAAAGCTGATACAGCTTGTGTAAATTAGTATAAATTTCTGACGATCTGTCGCTTGTAATATCTCCAAAATAATGTGAGATAGATTCCGAAAGCTGGAGATTGGAAATAAAATCTAACTTTTCATCAGCCAAAAATACCTTAAAAACCGTGATAAGTAAGTTTTTTTTGATCTGGAAATTTTTTGGATAAATAATGTAAAACCCTAACGTATGAATTTAGTTCCAAACACCTATCTTCTTTGGTCTTGGTACCACTTATCTTATCTCCAACCAAGCCTTCTGCCATGTCGTGGGTGATTGCTACAATTTCTAAAACTAAATTGTTATCTTTAATTAGGACTTGATCGTCGTGGCCATTCATCACTCTAATCATCATTTCGTGACAATGAATTAGATGATCAACTGGATATGCGTCGTTTAGTTCAGGAAAATTTGGGTGATTTTCTGACGGCGGAATAAGCTCCAAATTAATCCGCAGTTGGCTAGAATCTTTTACAGGTTGCCAACGATTTTCAGCTTTTTGGTAAAGTTCGCCAATAAAAGTTTCAAATAGAAAAACATCTAAGACAGTTCGTGGGCTAAATTCAGATTTTGGTGATAATTCAAAAAATGTAGTATGATTTTCTAATTTTTGGCTTAGCTGTTCGCTCATAATTTATAATACAGCACAAAAATAATCTATCGGCAACAACTCATTTCTTTTTTTTACAATTTCTTCAAATTTCCACTTTAATAAATTTGTTTGGAGAAAATATCACTTTTATAGATAAAACTAAGATTATTGATGCTAATTTGGTCAAAACTACTGGCACTTTGTATAAACTTAATCACCTTTTCGATTTCCGCAGGCGAAGAACGTTCCAAGCCATCTTCCAAAATTTTAGCGTTCTATCAAGCTCATCTCCAAATTCTGGGTCATACTTTTGAATTTCAACTAGGCTAATAGTATTTGTATGTGGCTTAAATCTGACATCAGACTCAAGTAATTCAAATTTACCCTCTGGAGTCTCCTCATTTATGACCATTGCAAATGCATGATTAAACCATTCTTGCGGACTTTCTTCTAAGGAATCTATTTTATCTTCACAAAAATAAGTTTCAACCTCCTGCATAAAAATATCCAATATTCGCTTTTTATGGATTTCTCTGATTTCTTGTTTGGTGGTTTCGTTAAATAAGTCTTCGAGGTTGTAGAGACGATTCGTTCTTTGTTTGAAAAGTCTCTTTTCGATCGGTCGAAGATTGTACATATTTCTATTTGGGTATCTCGATAATGCATGGGTTAGCTCGTGAATCAAGCTTTCTACCAGATCCCCGATTTCTATTTCGCCACAAACTTTTAATAAAATATAACCTTCATCGTACTGCAAAGCTCTTGCATCTGGGTTTGATTTTGGCCAATAGTCTTCGTTTGTTATCAAAACTACCGGATATCCGAAAACTTCTAATTCCACAAAATTTGCTTCTATTTCTTTTTTATTTCTTGCAAAAAATTTACCTAGTGACTGATAGATTTGTTCGATATTGGGATTTTCTTCTTTTCCGAAAAGCTCTTCGAGTTCATCGATTTTTTGTTCATATACTTTAAAAAAGGTTAAGTTGGCATGCCCTAAAGGAAATCGTTCACCCGTATGTTCGTCGATCGGCAAACTTTTTTTAGCCCAACCTCTAAAACCTTCATAAGATTTTGAACCTGGGTATAAAACTTTTCTTAACTCCTCTAAAAATCTTTGCCGACCTGGTTTTAGATTGCTATCAACAGGCTCTAAAAGTAGCCTCTCCCATTTTTTTTGAGTCTCTAGGAAAAAGCTCTGATTCATTTGAGTCTATTTCGCTAAGACTAGGATTGTGCAAGATTAAACTTTCTAGCATAAAATAAAAATTGTTTAAAAGTTAATTTAACAAACTTCATAGCACAAAAAATGCTTTAAATCAACAGTCAGTTTAGCCAAAAAGACGGTGCCTAGAAATCAAGATCCTTCGCAATAAGTAAAACTGGATTAATCTAGCCAACAACTGAAAAAAACAATCAATTCTTAACTATTATTTGTTAACTATTACCTGCAATTATCCCCCTAACCTCCCCAATCTCAACCCCTGGATTATAAGCAAACTTCAGTTTTTTAGCTGTATTTATACGACTTTCTTCTTTGGTCGCAGGTCGAATTTTCCCGCTAAGAGTCAACCTTCCCGCAAATACCGATTTGGCATTTTTAAACTTCAAAAGTTTATTTAGAGTTTGGTTGTTGATCGAGCTAAGAATAGCTAAAAATACAGGTAAATCTAAACTTTCGTCATACAAATTTTTAGGAAGTCCCGTGATTTGCACATACACATCGTTGCTTTTTAGGTCTATATTTAGGTACTTTTCGATAATCGCAATCAAGGTATTTAATTTCGAACTTTTCAAACCCAAAGCTTCACGCCTTCCGAACCCACCTTGCCCATAATTTTGACTCACCAAAGCCTGAATTTCCACAACTAGCGGCAGGTTTTTTTCTAGCCCCAACCCATAACAAACCCCTACTCCAGTTTCTAGGTTTTCCAGAAGGGCAAGGCTTGGATCGGTTACGATTTGCAGTCCAGTTTCCTCCATTTTTAGAAGTAATTCGTTGTCGGTTGTACCGTAGCGGTGTTTCCCAAATGCAAGGGTACGATATCCAGAAGTCTCCGAGGCTTCGATTGTGAGGACAGAATCCACCAAGTGTTCGAGGGTTTTTGGACCAGCAATTTGCCCTTCTTTAGTCACGTGACCGATCAAAATCATGCTGATGTTTTGGCTTTTAGAAAGAGAAAGTAGCCGATTGGCAACCAAACTTACTTGGCTAACACTGCCAGGACTTCCCACAATTTCGGTCGAAAAAATTGTTTGAATAGAGTCCAAAACTACAATTTGTGGTTTAAACTCCTGAATTTGCTCCTCAATTTCCTCCAACGAATTATTTTGCACCAAATAAACCTCTTTTGGAATGCTTAGGCGTTGGCTTCGCCGTGCCACTTCCACCACAGATTCCTCGGCGGTGATGTACAAAAGTTTGAGTTCAGGTTTAGCCAAAAAAAGGCTTCGTAAAAGCTGAAGTGCAAGTGTAGATTTCCCAAGTCCAGGCTCTCCAGCAAGCAAAGTCAAGCTCCCCGCAACCAAGCCTTCGTTCCAAAAATCAGACAAAATTTCAGCTGAAAATGGATACCGAGTTTGGATTTGATTTCCTGCAATTTCTAAGATTTCCTGCACGGTTTGAATCTTGGAGTTGGAGCTAATCCAGGCTTTACGAGGAGCATTTGGATTGGCAGTCGATTTTAGCTTAATTTCCTCAAAACTATCCCACGAATTACAATTCGGGCATTTCCCATACCACTGACTAGATTCGTACTCACAAATCTTACATTTATAGACTTTTTTGGGTTTCATATCTTTTAAACAAGAAATCTTTCGAAAAACTTGTCAAAGCCCCACGGCGATTGAGAGAAGGCATGCGGAGCAATGCTGAACAAGGCGGGCTTTGCCCGACTAAAAGCCTCACGGCGACTGAGAGAAGTGCTAGGTGAAACCTAAGCATGAACAGGTCGGACTTTGTTCGACCCACAAGCCCCAGTGACTCCTGAGAGAGGAGCCAGAAAATTATAAATGGTTAATAATAAAATTGAGATTAGCCAGTCTGTAGCGGCGACCTCCGCGTCGCCATTGTTGGATATTGTTTGATAATAAATTCGTGACTTTAACTTAATATATCGTTGTAGAGGCGATCACGGATCGCCATTTTTCTTTTAAAACTCTGTATCATTTAATTTATAATTTATCATTAACCATTTATAATTATTATCTATTATTTGTTCATTATTAATTAACTCTGATTCCCGTCGCCTGGTGCCACATAATTTGATGAGGGAAGCCAGAGGCATTCCCCTACGGTAATTTAACGGCGACTTCCCCACACCCCTCCGCCAACCACTTCGTTCTGTCGGTTTCCCCCGGGTGGGGACTTTACTTGATATTTTAGGGAAAAATGGCGATCCGAGATTGCCTCTACGGAGAAATTGTAAAATCAACAATGGCGATATAAAATCGCTTCTACGATAATTAATTCTGGTAAGCTAAAATCTGCTGCACTTTTCAAAGGGTTATCACGGTAGGGACTGGATATCTTTTGCTCAAAACCATAAACTCCCATAAACTCTAGCTACACAAAAACCAAAACCTAAAAAATCTGTGCCAACAGAAAATAACTTTTTTACAAAAAACAAATCCCAAGAAAAATCCCCAACTCAAGAAAACCAGTTTTTAAAATTAGAAAACTGGACAGTTGGTTTAGGAGCTGTGGTGGCTATGAATATTGGTGGAAGTAGTGATGTTACCAAAACTTACACCCCAGCAGAGATTCAACCTATTCAATAAGAGCGGCTGACTAGCCTAAAACCAGTTCAAGCCGAGGCAAGCATAGAACAAAATAATCAAATCTTAGATAGCTTACAAAACCAAGTACAAGAAATCATTAAAGACAGTTTATCACTAGAAAGCCTTAATGGTAAAAACCCAGCTGAGCAGTTTCAAGCACTTCAAAGAAACATGGCAAAAGTTTTAGGGCTTATAAACACCATTCTTTTGATCTGGAAAGCATATAACATAAAGGAATATGGCAAAAGTGTTTCAAAAGAAAATTCTAGCATACAAAATCAAGGTAGAGATGTGGCTGAAAATGGTCTTATTTGGCTAGCTGAAGCTGTTAGAAGGTTTTTGGCTGAACCAAGTATAACTAATTTTGTACTGCTTTTGGATTCGGTTTTGGATTCGGTAAAAAGTGTAGTGGGATTGCTTAAAGTCGCTACTGACGGGAAACAGGGAGAAATGCCAAACTTTGGAGTAATCAAAGAATTTTTGACTGCCGACATAGATCTTTCCAAAATCAACATCCAAGAAATAGGACAAAGTATGGCCAAATTTCAAACCAAATACCCTGGCGAAATTGCTAATTTGGTGAGACAATTAACTCAAAACCCGGGAAGTGCCAAAAACCTACTAGAAAATGCTGGAAACAAACTCCATGAATTTCTACCCAAAAATTTGGAAGGTAAGATTGATCTAGCTGGCAATATCTCATTACTTCTTGCTTTTTTATTTTTACCCTCTTCTGTGGCAATTATTATCTCAAACCTACTAGAAATGCGTAGTAATTTTATCCTACTTAAAGACAAAAATGGACCTGGCGTTGGGTACAAAGCTCAAGAAGGCTTGTTTAATCTAGGAAGTGCAGTTTCTAGTGATCCACTATACAGTTTTGTGGGTATTTCTCAATTGTTAGTCCAGCTAACTGCATCTGCCACCAAACGAATTGACGACCAAACTGCCAACTACTTACTAACCAATTTTGATAAGCTTAAAAACTTTTTTACACCCCAAAGTCACCAGCCAAATCAACCCACTCAAGAAACAGTTGAGCAAATTTCTTTCAGAAGACAGCAATTATTGCAACAGCTTAATAATTTAAAAAATCAAAACCTAAATTAAACAAACTTTGGAGCTGTTAAGGCTTGGGTGGGTAAATAACTGTTTTCTTTTGGATTATCGGAAGGTTTTTCTGTCGGTGTTGGACTTTTTTTAGGTATTACCAAACCACCAGGTTTTCCTTTATCGAATCTGCCATCATCTTCATTAAATTTACAGGCATTTAATCCAACCATTAGAGATGACATTATAAATATATTTAAACTTAACTTTGGTAAATTTATGCTTTTAATATCAGGAAAGTTGTCCATATTTTATGAGTTAACGACCCCTACCATACACCAAAAATAACCTTTGGTCAAAGGCTTTGTATTTCATAGCAAAATTTGATATTTTAAATAATATTTTCCACGATCTCAGTCTTCAAATAATCAGCTACTTATTCAAATACAACTCCAAAATTTCTTTGGCTGCTAGGTTGTGAATTAATTTCGTGTTTAGACTTTCCCAATTTTTGCTGGTGTTTCGTTCATTCACTGTTTTTACTTCGATACTTGGAAATTTTAGCTTAAATTCATCAATAAAATCTAGCACTTTTTGGCTTACTTCTGTGTGTTGAAACTTAAAATTAGTCGGCAATCCGATTATTAATATTTTGGTTTTGCGAGCCAAAACTTCTTCCTCCAAAGTCTCCCAAATATTCTCAGCTAAATAAACTTTTTGAGAAGGAAAAACCAATCCAGTCAAACTACTTCCAAAAGCCATTCCAAAATACTTGCTTCCCCAATCTAGCCCTAAAAGATCAAACATTTGGTACGATTTTAAACCCTAATTTAGCTTCTAAGCTATCTCTTAAAAAAGAAAAAACTGGATAATAATTACTATTTTGGGAAGGTTTTAGGTGGTGTTTTGTATGATAAAAACGACTGATAAAAATTAAACCTAATAGCAACTGTACAAGCAAATTTGGTTTTTTTAGATTCTCCCAGTTATCCACTCTTTTGGTTGAATAGTGTGGAAAATAAAATAAAAACAAGCCATTTAAAGTTCCAAGCAACCAAACTGGCAATGCCCAAAATATCAAAAAGTATGACATGCTTCCACTGAAAAATAAAATTAATAAAATCAGAATTTGAATCGCCCTGTCTAGCATATAACCCTTCCACAAACCACGCTTTCGCCACAGCCCCGACCTCCAAAAAAACATATCTTGGTATAAAATTTTAAACGGAATCAAAAGCAAATGAGTCTCTGAAACGATAGCGTCATCTGGATCTACCTTAGGATTAGTTGGATCTTTGTGATGTTCGAGATGATTTGCCGTAAAAGAGGCTAGAGTAGTTGCTCCGATAATGGCTGCAAAATTGCCAATAAAGCTATTTAATATGCGATTTCTACTAACCTGACCATGTGAAGCAATATGCACAATATTGTACTGATAATGCAAGAAAAATGCTAACACTGGCAATAAAAATGGAAAAGTCCACAACGGAAAACGGAAATATAAAATCAAGGAATAAATCAACGCCAAAATAGCCAAGGATAAACCAAAAATAAACTGATTAAAACGGTATTTTGAAAGCATAGTTTTGTTTTAAATTGAGGGGTTTTCTAAGCTTATAATTGGTGTAAATTTCCCTTTTTCGTGTCCAGTGTAGTTGTAAAATCTTAAAAAAATATTAGCGTAAATACTTTAAAATAGCAGCCTGAGTCTCTCGCATTTCTAAGGCATTTGGTTTCATTTTTTTACCCAAAAATTGGCGATTTTCAAACATTGGAATTAGATGCAAATGAAAATGTGGCACTTCAACGCCCTGCACCATCATCCCAACTCGTAAACAATTTGTAGCTTTTTGGATTGCAGGGCTAATTTTTTGAGCTGTCTTAAAAACCGCACTATAGAAAGGCTCTGGTACATCTACAAAATAATCAACCTCAATTTTTGGTACAATTAATGTGTGTCCTTTTTGATAAGGAAAAATATCTAAAAGAGCAAAAGTGAAATCATCTTCATAGATTTTGTAGCTATCAAGCTGACCGTCTATGATTTTGGAAAAAAGTGTTGGCATATTTGAATCAAAATCAAACTTTCACAACTGGTGGCGGTTTGTCAAAAATTATAAACTAGCGAAATAAGGCAAACTTTTGATATAATCCTCCATAAATTGCCAGTCAGGTTTATTTTGAGAGTTTACAGGAAGTTTTATTTTGGTTGATTTGATACGGATTTGGTTGAACTTTCGCCCATATGAATACCTAAACTGCTCTAAATTGATAATTGTTTGCAAAAATAGTGCTGTATAAGTGTTCATTTCAAATTTTGGCACAAGTTTTTCAACATGATCGCTAGCACTAAAATCTTCAGCTTGATAAGAGCAGTAACCAATTGTCGCCGAATCAATAGTCAAAACATTACCTTTATCGGTAGCTATTGTATAAAACCCATCAACAGCATTATTACTTGCTCTGGTAGTTACATATGGAATATCACCTTCACCTTTTTCTATTAGTTCCAATTTGGGAGTAGTTTTTGAACCTTTCACATCAAATAGATCAGAAATAGTAAATTCTTGCCATCTTGAAGTATCCATAGGACACTTATCTTCTAAATCTTCACTAAAGACTTTAATCAAATTTTGGTTTTTGAGAATTATAGAAAATAAATCATATTCACTTAAATTACCATTTTTTCGCCTTAAATGATAAGAAATATTGTCTTTAACTGTATTTTTGAAATAAGATTTAGTTAATTTGGAATAATCAGTTTTAACATAACCATATGTCGACCATTCATCTTTATAATCAACTTTTTGGAGGACAGAATACCCAGTTTTTACACTTTTAGAAAAATAATCATCAAGCCAAGTTTGTTTTAAACTGTCCCATTTTTCAAATCTATCAAGTCTTTGATTTTTATAATTTACAAAACCGTCGTTTTCCCATAAAGCAAACCAACTAGGAATCTTGGAATTATGAGGCTTGTGAGCTTCAAAAACCATTACACAAGTATGAGTTCCAGCACCTTTAAACAAATCATCAGGCATTATCATTACTGCTTTTAAGGTGTGTTTTTCCAAAATTTTTCGTCTAATTTCATTGTCGTTGTTTGTGCATCTTACAGGCAAAATTACAATTCCCGTTCCACCAATTGTTAAACAGTTCAACATTTTCCAAACAAAGTTCAACTCATTTTCTTCTTCTTTTCTCTGACTATAAGGTGGGTTTATCAACCCTACATTGCAACCAAATTTACTCAAAGTCTCAGTTTTTAGATCAAAGCAGTTATTTTGAAATAGGTTAGTTTTCCCGTCTCCTCGAATGATCATATTAGCAACCGCCAAAGCAAACATATTTGTCTGAGTTTCCACGCCCACCAAAGAATTTTTATAAATATAATCTAGTTCACTAACAGTCGGATCGTCATCCACCATTTTCTGCATCGCAGCAATCAAAAAAGCTCCTGTGCCTGTACACAAATCCAAAACTTTACTGTTTTTATTCACTTCAGCCAAATCACAAAACAGCTCGGTAACATGAGTCGGAGTAAGTACAATTCCAAGACCTTTACCATCTCCTCCTGTGTAACGCAAAAACTCGGAGTAAAATTTACCAATAATATCAATATTATTAACTTTTTTTACAAAAGGATAGACGTTTTTTTGAATATCAACCAAAAATTTGTGAAGCGAATTGTTGTTATGACTTGGATTTTGGTGATCTATTTCGCCACTTGTGAGATAAGTGTGAGTCGTGATAAAACCAAATTCATTTTTCAAAGTATCGATTTTTTCTTTGCTAATTCCACTTATTTCCAGTGATTCAATAATTGATTCGATGATTCTAGTAGCTAGTTTTTTGGGGCTTGTGATCGCTTTAAATTCTCGCACAAATTCGTCATTATCAAGAGCTAAAAGTAGTGCAGCTACTAAAAGTGGCTTTTCTGCCTCCTTGAGCTTGACTTCATCTCTCATCTGGTCGTGTAGCTTTTTAGCATAGCTCATCAACTCTTCTTCGGTGAGAACAACTCTGTCTTTGGAGTGAAAAATTTCGTAATAGTCTTCGTATTTTTGTAAATTTTGCAGTTTTCTGGATAAAAATCTATTTTCACCTCTGTTCCACTGATAAGTCGAAATTCGGTGATTATTTTCATCTCCACTGATTGCAATGGCAATTATATGAAATTCTTTTTTGAGAAAACTGGCATAATGTAAAACACCATCCACTGCGTAGTCTTTTGGTTTGTCTTTTTTATCACTTTCGTGAAACTTGGTGTCTGCTTTACACTCAATCACAATCAAAACATCGCTATTTTTGTGGGTAATTATAAACTCTGGGTAACCTGCCCCATTTCCACTTTTTGAAGCTTTAGCCAATAGTTCAGTAATTACATGGCTATCACTTTTCTGCTCTTCAATTTTTAAATCATCGCTAGAATAATAACCAAGCTCTCTTAGCTGATCTCTAGTTAAGCTTTCAGTTTTCCTTTCGTTTTTGGACATGTAAAGTGTTGTTTATAAAACAATTATCTTAGCAAAATTAATTTGTAAAGAGTTTTATGTAATTTATTTAAAACAGTAACTTGGTTTGATATTTGTCAACAAAGTATCCCCACTAAATTTAACAACCCAAACTAATACCTATACTTTTTTAGTAAAAGTATGCTCCACAGCATTTTTGCGGATCATTTTTACATCATTCATATCCAAAATCCCCATCTCAACCAGTCCTGCAACTTCTTGTTTCACATTTTTATTGAAAAAAACCGGACCGTCAGAATTGATCGTAAACTTCACTCCTTTGTCTTTAAAAACATTAATTATTCTTCCCATTTCGTCCCAATTTTCGATGATTTTAAGGGTGATATTAGAGGTTGGGCAAATTTCCAAACATATATTTCTGGCAGCTAAATCTTGCATCAGTTTTTCATCATCAACCGACCGCACACCATGTCCAATTCTGTCTGGTTGCAGCAAGTCGATAACTTCACGCACTTCACTAGCGGGTGTTGCCTCCCCAGTATGAACAGTTACTCCTAAACCAAAACTTTTGGCTTTTTCTACAGGTTTTTGGATACTTTTCATCTCAAAAGATTTCACATTTGGACCGCTTAAATCAATTCCAACAACCCCTTCATTTCTAAAACTAATGGCTTTATCGACCAGGATTTGATTTTGTTTTTGGTTAAACCTTCTATCCATTTCGATTATCAAACCAGCCTGAACAGGATAAATCATACAAGCTTTTTTAAGCCCAACAATAGCACTAAAAATAACTTTATCAAGATCATAAAGCCCTTCTCGATTGCGTCTCATTGGGTTAAAGCGGATTTCTAAAATATTCACATTGGCTTTTCGATAAGACAGTGAAATTGCTTCATAAATCGACTTTTCAATTGCCTCAGGACTAGACTGAATTTTCTGAGAAGTCTCAAAATATTGGTGATAAGCCTCAAAATCGATCTTGTTTTCGATCTTAACCAAATCCAAAAAATTCCAGTAGTTTTTTTCACTCAAAACAATTCCCCTTTCGTGTGCCATTTCCCAAAGTAGATGAGCTGTGGACGCTGATCCGAGGTGCATATGAAGGTCAGATAAATCTCCAAATAAGGGGTTAGTCATAACAATTAAAGGTCACAAAAAAACTGAATTGTCAAACAACTTTTGAGCTTTTAATCACAAAGTAAACCTTTATAAATTTAAATTTTAAACAAATTTTTTTAGTTATTTTGATTTTTTAATTGTGCTAATTTTTCTTGGTTGGCTATGGTTCTAGATTGTTCAAACTCTGCCAAAAGATCTTTGATCGCTGGAGTAAATTCTTGCCCGTAGATTAAATGTTTGTAGATTTCCAAAACCTGCTCCCCTTCCATTTGTTCAAACTTACCAGCCAAAAAAGCAAAAAATTCACCAGAATGTGGATAAATTGAATTCTGCAAACTTTCTGGAGTCCTACCATCAGACCATTTAATTTGCTTTAGATTATCTTCAAATTGTTCTCTGGCATAGTTTTGAAATCCTTCCTCACCTCTTAAATACTCAACAATCTGTGGAACGTTAATTTGGTTGGTCTCTTGTGACTCATCACCTTTTAATCTAAGATTTTCAAGTCTAACTAAAAATGAACCTCTAACTGCTTGTAGCGGAGCCTCATTTAAAATTACTTCTTTGCGATTAAATTCATGTACAAAAGTTTTTCCAATCTCTCCAGCCATAAAATCAGTTGCATTAGCAAAATCCAGAACCTTTTGCTCCGTTTCGGTAATTAAAACCTTTTTATTAGATTCAGTATTTACTAGTGCAGCAATGTGTTCTTGGCTGACAGCAACCCCACTTTTTTCAGGTACAAAAGTTGGAACAGTATCCAAAATCAAGGCTTGAACAATTGGTTTTATCTTTTCATAATTCAAACCTAAGGATTTAAACTGATTCTCAAACCGATCTAAAAATGCCAAGGTTACTACCGCTGAAGCTTTTTCTTTGTTTCCTTTAATTTCTGTTTTAAACTCAATTTCACTCAAATCAAACTTCTTTAAATCTCGATTATCCTGAATAACATCATGTCCAGCAATTGCTAAAAGTTGAGCCACTGCCACATCCAAGCTAATAATTCCAGCCTCCAAAGCAGGTTGTAAAATCAAGTCCGCTCTGTTCATAAAGGTATCTATATGAAACAAAAATTTCTTGTGATACGGAAATTCATCAGCATTGTTTTTGTAGCCGATATTTTGATTGTGCTGATACAAATTTTCTAGAAAATCCATTATGCCTTTTTTAATAGCTTGGTATTTTTGAAGTGGTTCCTGGTCTCTATTTTCTGATTGTAAGCTTATAATTTCTTGAAACCGTACTTCAGCCAAAGGTGTTACAATTGTAATTGCGGTAACTAAATCTGGCAGTTTGTGAGATTCAGAGAAAGGTTTTGGTTGATTTAAGATTTGCGTAGGTTCATCCATAATAATAATTTAATATTTTGTATTAAAAATAATACAGATTTTACCAACGTGCAATTTTTCAATTTTAGCAAGTTATCTAGTTCGTTGCTAATATATACTCACAACCTGGCAATTGTATTGTTGTTATGGACAAAATCAGATTTTCCTTTTTTAATTTTTTAGAACGGCTCTTTAAAAGTCAAAAATATCATTTTATGCCTCAGGATTCAGTCAAAAAACCATTTTATCAGCACTCTGTTTCTACAGTTTTGGAAGAATTTAAGATAGATCAAAAAACTGGTTTAAGCGATCAAATTGCTAAAGAAAAGCTAGCCCAGAATGGCAAAAATTCTCTTACTACTCGCAAAATTCGTAGCACCTTAGAAGTTGTTTGGGATCAGCTAAAAAACCCACTAATTCTTATTTTGTTGGCGGTTGGTTTGATTAAAATATTTAACTTAATTCCTGAATTTGCAGCTGGAAAATTTAGTATTCAAAGCGTGGTGGAAATTTTGATGGTATTTGCAGTAGTTTTGATCAGCACTTTTATTGGTACAACTCAAGAATTAGACGCCGAAAAGTCACTCGAAAAATTGCGTTCCCAGGTGCGTTTTGGTACTCGGGTTTTACGAGGTGGAAAAGTGATCGAAATTGATGCTGAAGATGTGGTTTTGGGTGATATTTTAGTGCTAGAATCTGGGGATCGTGTGCCAGCAGATGCTAGAGTTTTGGAATCTATAAATGGTCATACCAACGAAGCTTTACTAACTGGAGAATCTGAAGAAATCACAAAAAATTCTGAAATCATCGAAACCGACGATCTAATTCCAGCAGATCAAAAAAACATGATATTTGCCGGCACAAATGTAGTTGGTGGGAAAATCATCGCCTTAGTAGTTGCCACCGCTCAAGAAACTGAATTTGGTAAAATCTCTAAAGAACTTGAAGGAGCTGAAGCTGAAGATACAAAATTTCAAAAACAAACCAAAGAACTGCTCAAAAACCTTACAATCATGTCTGGAGTAGCCTTTGTACTGATGGAAGTTTTGTACATTTTGGTGCTAAAATTAGATCCAATTATATCGATTGAAACCGGGCTTGCCTTGGTTATTTCTTTTATTCCAGAGGCTCTTTCGGCTGTAACCGTGATAGTGCTTTCAATTTCAGCCGCTAGCTTGGTAAAAAAAGGAATCATCGTAAAAAACCTAGCCTCAGCTGAAGGCATGGGATCGGTAAGCACCTTTTTGACTGATAAAACAGGCACAATCACCAAAGGACAGATGAGCATGGAAGAGTTGTGGTTTTTGGACGGAGCTACTAAAGCTGTAGATTTTAAACCTCATGGGAATCGTGAAAAAGCAGTTTTGGAGATCCTAAAATTTTGTAACAACGGCAAAGGTGCTACTGAAGAAGCTCTGACTAATTTCATAAAAAAATACGGCTTGGAGGTTGAGTTTTTTGATCGCAAAGTAGAGTACGGGTATAATTCTGAAACCAAAAGAATGACCGTTGTACGCCAACAAAAGTCTGAAATATCAGGATATTCAAAGGGTGCCGGAGAAGTAATGCTTCCGATGTGTAAATATTACCATGACCACATAACCGATCAGAAATTAGAATTAACCAAAGAATTAAGAGAAAAGGTTTTAAAACAAATTGAAGATTACGCCTCTGTAGGCTTGCGAGTGCTGCTGCTAGCATATCGAGATTACCCCCAAAATCACAACTTTGGCGACCGCAAACACGATGAAAATGAATTGGTATTTGTTGGGCTAACCTGCTTATTTGATCCGCTTAGAGAAGAGGTTTTTGAGACAGTTTCCAAATTTAAAGGTGCTGGAATTGACCTGATTATGATCACTGGAGATCACCCAAATATTGCCAAATATTTAGCCCAAAAAGCCGGAATTTTGGAAGGTGATGGTGAGGTGATTACTGGTTTTGAACTAGAAGAATATCTTCAAATTGGACTCAAAAATTTGGACTCAAAAATCACCCAAAAGCTTATAAATACAAAGGTTTTTGCCCGAGTTGCCCCCAAACATAAAGACTTTTTGGTAGAGTTCTTTAAACTAAATGGTAGGATTGTAGCCATGGCTGGAGATGGAGTAAATGACGCAGTAGCAATCAAAAAAGCCAACATCGGAATAGCCGTCAAAAACGCTGTGGATTGGGTCAGAGACATTGCTGGAATTGTGGTAACTGGTGGGTTTGACGCTCTAATTCAAGCCGTGGAAGAAGGTCGCAAAATTATTTATAGGGCTAGGCTTTTCAGCCATTATCTACTCTCTGGAAACATCTCTCAGGTGGGAATTTTTATCTTGATCTCACTCACTGCCAAAAACGCCCCACTCACTTCTTTACAGCTTTTGGTTATCAACTTACTCACCGACACCCTACCTGCAGTAGCTATGGCGTACGAAGAAGTCCCCGAAGAAATCATGAAACAAAAACCCGAACCATCCTCTGCTAATCTGATCAACAAACCAATCTGGGCGTCTATTATCGTACAAGGTGTGGTTACGAGTATATTCCTATTTTGGGTGTTCACTTCGTATCAAAACAAAGGTCTTCAGTATGCCCAAACCATGACATTTTTGGCTTATTTAGCACAAAAACTATACCGTGCGTTTACTGCCAGATCGTTTACCAAATCCATCTTTGAAATCGGATTTTTCTCCAACAAAATCACCGTTTATTCGGTATTTGGAAGCCTTTTGATAGCTGGAATCTTAGCTTGGCCACTAGCAGAATTTGTAGGCATGAAAGCCGTGAACTTGGCAGACTTTGGACTAGTAGCAGCAGTTGCCTTGATTATTCCAATTGTTGAGGAAATCTTTAAGTTTGTGAGGAGGAAATTGGAGAATTAGCTAAACTAGTTTGTAGAGGAGGGTTTATCCCTCCAATCTTTATTTCTTCAATAATCAAACCCTTTGACAAAAAGTCTGCTAAAAAGTGAGTTTTGAGGTAGTTTATGGCAAAAAATGTTCTTTCATACAACTGGTTAGAAATTAAAGAGTTTTTTTTGAAAAATAAGAGCTATGTTAATTTTGATATACCTCCGTATTTTCAGTTTACAAGGCTATTGAATATAATTTCTGATGATCTGAACAACAAGTCTAACAATTCTTGCAAATCTGTGTCCGACTTTATAGCCGATAAGAAGATAAGACCAAAATATATTGATGATGTTAATTATACTTTAATTTCAAATAAAGATGGCTTTTATGCTTGGAGACCTTTTGAAATTATCCACCCAGCACTCTATGTGGATTTAGTTAATTTAATTACAGCTTATAAAAATTGGAAACTTATCAAAAAAAGAATTGGAAAAATGAGATCAAAAAGCTTTGTTAAATGCCTTAGCTGGCCTGTAAAGTCAAAAGCGAAAAAGAAAGATGCAGGAGTTCAAATTACGACTTGGTGGAAAAAATTAGAATTAGAATCAATCAAAAAAGGTCTTGAGTTTAAATACATGTTTGAAGTTGATATAAGTAATTGCTATGGTTCAATTTACACTCACTCAATACCATGGGCGTTGCACGGAAAAAAACAAGCAAAATCAAATCGTGGAAAGAGTTTATTAGGAAATAAAATTGATGAATCATTACAGAACATGTCACACGGACAAACAAATGGCATACCACAAGGAAGCACTTTAATGGATTTTATTGCTGAATTAGTACTAAGTTATTCTGATGTTGAATTATCATCTAAAATAAAAGAGATGAAAAATTTTTCTATATTAAGATACAGAGATGATTATAGAATTTTTACAAACAGTATTGAAGATGGTGAGTTGATTTTAAAAAATTTAACCAATATTTTAAGAGAGCTTGGAATGTCATTAAATTCAAAAAAAACAAAAGTATCTGATAATATTGTTTTAGGCTCAATTAAAGAAGATAAGAATTATTTTATTACCAATGTACTTAAATCAAACAATCTTTTGTATGAATTATATATTATAAACGATATATCCTTAAAATACCCCAACTCTGGAAGTCTGATTAAAAAATTGAACTATTTTCATAAAAATATTTTAAAACGAAAAGTGATTAAGGAAGACTCAAAAGTTTTAATTAGCCTAGTTGTTGATATCATGATTAGAAACCCTAAAATACTACCCACTGGTTCTGCTATTTTGAGTAAGCTCTTTTCATTTATTTCTCAAGATAAACAAGAAAATACAATCAATTTAATCAGAGATAAATTTAACAAAATTCCTAATACTGGCTATCTTGACATATGGCTTCAGAGATTCACGATAAAACTAGATGCAAATATTGATTATGATGAAAAAATATGTAAAAAAATAAAACATCCTAAAATTACAATCTGGAATTCAGATTGGTTATCAGCTAGTCTTAAAAATAAAATAGAACATTATGACATTGTAGATAGGGAAGAATTAGAAAAGCTTGATCGTTTTATTCAACCGTCTGAAATAGACCCTTTTAGCTATTATTAATCCCTTAAACAAAATCTAAATCAGGAGACCTCCGCTACACGATATTTGATTCAAAATTACAAAACCATCTGGCAGAAATCATTTTACAATCATGTTATTAGAAATGAAAAAGATTTGAATCGAGTTCGTGAATATATTTTTAACAACCCTATAAACTGGCATTTGGACAAAGAAAACCCAACAAATCAACAATCCAAGCTTTAAACTAGTCGAATTTAACACCTTTAAAAATGGAGACGGGACAAACACTTTATACCATTCATTTTTCACTATTTTAATTGACAATTAATCCGATTTTGTATAAACCCGTTCATTTTTATGAACGCTGCAATTTTACAATTTAAACAAGATAGAGGTCGACTTTTCTGGATTTTTGTGGCTTTTTTTCTAATCGCTTGTTTCACAGTTATCCCTTTTTTGGGACTGCTGATTATCTCTTTACTCATAAACGAGAGATTAAAGTCCAAACCGCTCAAAATTATTTTATTAGTGATTGGGGTGATTCTAGCTACTTTTTTAACCTCTTTCTTTGTTTTATCATATTTTAACCCATCACCGGGGATTGTAAATAATCCACTTTATGGTACTTTGTACTGGGCTGCGGAAGCTTCGCATGCTCTAATTTTGGCAAATTTTGTGTATCAATTTTACCGAATTTTTAGATATTCAAATACTCCCTATAGCTTTTTTTATGTGGGTATGTATAATTTTATTCACGCGGTTTATAAGGCTTGTCCTGTAACTCAGCTTCAAAACTATCTAGCCCTTGGTACTGATTATATCAAGCCAGTAGAAAACACTTATTGGCGTGGGCTTTTTGGGGAATTTAGTGAGCCTTTGAGAATGGCATTTTTGGCGATGAGTATGCTCTTTTTGTACCGAGCCTACACCGAATATATGAAATTAGATATTCCCGTAAAAGAGTGGCTTAGTTGCTGGAAAGAAGGGAAATATGAAAAACACTCCGAGTTAGTGGTTTATGATTCAAAACAAGCACATTAAAAGTTTTATTCGTAGAATTATTTACAACGATATTCTCAGTTTTAGAGAAGATTTTTTAGATAACCCAGTAACTTTCAAAATTTAATTGACAACCAATTCTATTCTGTATAAAACAGTTCATTTTTATGAACGCTGCAATTTTACAATTTAAACAAGATAGAGATCGACTTTTCTGGATTTTTGCGTTACTTTTTATAATCGCCTGTGTGTTTTTTGTCCCATTTCTAGGGCTTCTTTTTTTGGGATTGTACCTAAACGAAAAGATTAGCTCCAAGCCTATCAAAATTATTTTGTTGATTTTGGGAATCTTGCTTGCTACGGTTTTAAATGTTTTTTCAATCTTATCCTTTTTTAAGGTCGGTCCGGATTCAGTCAACAATTTGTTTTATGGATCATTGTATTGGTACAGTGAGTTTTTTCACACAACTAGTTTGATCTTTTTTGTTTATTCTTTTTATCGCATTTTTAGGTATTCCAATACTCCCTATAGCTTTTTTTATGTAGGCATTCACCAATTTATTCACGCAATTTACAAAGGTTGCCCGATTACTCAGCTCCAAAATTATCTGGTAATGGGTACAAATAATATCACTCCCGTTCCCAACACTTACTGGCGAGGACTTTTTGGAGAGTTTAGTGAACCTATGAGAATGGCATTTTTGGCTATGAGTATGCTGTTTTTGTATCGAGCTTATACGGAATACATGAAATTTGACATTCCCGTAAAGGAGTGGCTTAGTTGCTGGAAAGAAGGAAAATATGAAAAGCCTTCGCATCTAGTGGTTTATGATTCAAAACAAGCACATTAAAAGCTTCATTGTCCCAGATGGATCACATTATTTGGCTATTTGTAGTTACGCTTCCAAAAATGATATTTTTAATGAAATCCCGAGCTTTAGAGAAGATTTTTTAAACAGTCCAAAAACTCGCATTACTTGGGACGACCCTACCCTAACTGAAGCTATTTTAAATACTTTGGAGAAACTTACAGCAGATTTTGATTATCCAAGAAATATCAAAAAATACCAGACTAATTTTTTCAAAACTGAAATCTCTGAACTTAGAGAAACTATCCAAGCTCACCCCCAAATTAACTGGCAAAATTATCAAAATGAGTTTTTTTGGCGAAAATTTGATGCTCAAAATCCTGATGATATAGGGCTTTTAAGGGATTTTATGCTAAACAGCTTTGGAGTGGATTTTAAAACCAATCAAGAAGGTATGGTTGAAGCTGCACCAAACGAGACTAAGCGAGATAAAATCATCAAAAACCTTTCAAACGCTTATTTAAACACAGAAAATCAAATTTACTTTGTGTTTGATAAAAATAATTTGCCTGCAGGTTGTTTTACGCTAATTGATGTTTGTGGAGATATTCAATTAAATTCAGTTGCCGGAATTAGCGGATTACCCAGCCCAAAAGTGCGAAAATTACCCTTGATTTTAGCCGCAGTTTTTAATGTTTTAGAGCTAGACGCACAGTTTAAAAACACCAAGAAGCTCACCTTTTCTAACAGCAAAGACAAAGTTTCTCAAATTTATACGAGCCTTGGAATAAAGAAAAACCCTCAAAGACAAGGATTTTTTGTGGAATTATAAGCTTTACAGAAAAAACCAACTTCGGTATAAAAAGTAATAAATATGACTACAAAATTCAAAGCCATTGTCGAAAAAGGAGATCAACGAGGCAGAACCTTGGGTTTTCCAACTGCAAATTTAAAGATTGATATACATAAGCTAGACCTAAAACAAGGTATTTATACCTCAAAAGCTTTTTTTAATGGCAAAACTTACAAGGCTAGCACCTACATTGGGCCGTCTTCAACTTTTGGTAAAAATGAAATTTTATTTGAGGTTTATATTCACAAATTTAACTCCGAAATATACGGAAAAGAATTGGAAGTGGAGATTTTAGAATTTGTAAGGCCACCTAAAAAATTTGATAAAATTCAGGATCTCTTGGATCAAATTGCTAAAGATATAGCTACAACTGAAAGAAAAGTTCATTTATAAAATGAGTGATATTTTCCAATACCCTATCGTTCGTAGCAAGCGTAAAAGCCTAGCAATTGTGGTTAATTCAAGTGGGGAGGTTAGTGTAAAAGTGCCTTTAAAACTTAGTCTTGGCAAAGTCAATGAATTTGTGGCTCAAAAACAAGCTTGGATTTTAAAAACCGTGGAAAAGCAAAAGCAAAAAGATCAGCACTCACAAACGGAACTGAATTGGTTTGGTAAAAAAGACTTGAATTCTGATGAAAAAATTATTTTAGATAAAAAAACTTTAGAGATTAGTAAGATCAAACTACAAGAATATCTAATTCCAAATCTGCAAAAATACGCCCAAGAAATGGAGCTTTATGGTCTAAAAATTAACTTGCAGCTCAGAAAATACAAAGCTAAATGGGGTTCTTGCAGTTACACTATTCACAAATTATTAGGTAAAAAACAAATTCCAAAAAAAGTGATTTTGAGATTCAACCTTCTACTTACTTTTTTTCCAACTGAAATAATCGACTATGTTCTAGTTCATGAGCTTTGTCATGTTTTTGAGGCAAATCACTCAGGTAAATTTTGGGCTTTGGTGGAAAAGTTTTACCCGGATTTTAAAAATGCCAGAAAAACCCTAAAAAAGTTTAATTTAAGGAGTTTTTAATTCGGTATACCCATTTCACTAAACACCAACCTAACTTCAAATTGAAACTAAACTCGAAATTCCCCTTTTGATACCATAGTAGCGGTTTGGACTTGTTCCAAACGACCTTCGGGCATGACGAAAGGGGTGGCAGACTAGGCTTCCGGGGTATGTTTGTGGTAGTTATAGCTATTTCACTAACAACAGCCTAACATCAAATTGAAGCTAAGCTAAAATTCCCCTTTGCCTCGCGAAGGGGCGGACACGTTAGCGGACGGGGTAGTTTGGGGTAGTTAGCGAAACTAGTATAATTACACTTCTCGGTGTCTAAAACAATCGACAGTGTGATCGTTGGTCATACCAACAGCTTGCATAAAAGCGTAGCAAATAGTAGAACCAATAAATTTAAATCCATCTTTTTTCAAGGTTTTACTCATTTTATCTGAAATCTCAGTTTTGGTAGGAACTTCGGAGAAATTTTTGAAGTTGGTTTGAATGACTTTGTGATTCACAAAAGACCAAATATAATTATCAAAACTACCGTATTTTTGTTGGATTTCCAAAAAAGCCTTGGCATTTGTAACCACAGAATTTATCTTGAGTTTGTTTCGTATAATACCAGGATTTAAAATTAACGAATCGATTTTAGCTTGATTGTAGCTGATAATCAGGCTGGCATCAAAATTATCAAAAGCCTTACGATAGTTCTCTCTTTTGGCTAAAACTGTATCCCAACTAAGACCCGCTTGAGCCCCTTCGAGTATCAAAAATTCAAACAAAATCTTATCATCATGAACCGGCAACCCCCACTCAGAATCGTGATAATCAATTTCACGTTGGTTGAACTCTGACCAGCTACATCTTTTTGGCATATCAAATCAAGCTATACTTAATACCCGATATAAGGATTTTGAATCGCATCTAGGATTTTTTCTTGTGCATCTAAAATAAAATCGTCATCAAGCTGTCCAGTAATTTCTTGGTCTGTGCTACGAATTGTGAATTTTAGCGATATATCATTTACAGTTAGACTTTTAATATCCATTTCTTGGATAAACAGCCTCAATTCTACACTCACCAAATGAACCTATGTTATTAAAGAATACATGATGTGCAGTTTCAACAACTTCACTTTGGGGTTTTATATCGCTTACTTTTCTAATACTACTAGGGAATTCGTTCATAGCTAATTTTTACTCATCCATTTTTTTTCGTAAGAAAGCCGGGATATCTAGTTGGTCGTTGTCAAAGTCGGATTTTTTCTGGGTTGTTGTATTACTAGAAGTTACTGTTGGTTTATCTTCGTCTCTATCTCTGCCAAATTTTGGAGCATTGTAACCAATATTACTCGATCTAGCTTCTGAAGTAACATTTCCTGTATTTCCACTATAAGGCATTGTACTCTGCTGTTCTCTTTCTTTGGTAAAACCAGTAGCAATTACAGTAATCTTGATTTCGTCTTGAAGATTTGGGTCGATTGAAGTTCCAAAAATAATTCTAGCTTCTGGGTCAACATGTTGATTAATGATCGTCGCAGCTTCGTTGATCTCAAACATCGACAAATTCTTGCCGCCCTGTACATTAAACAATACTCCTCTAGCCCCATCAATACTAAGCTCCAATAACGGTGAATCAATTGCTTCTAAAGCTGCTTTTTTAGCTCTATCTTCTCCACTTCCACTTGCTCTTCCCATACCCATTAAGGCAGTTCCAGCATTGCTCATTATCGCTCGAACATCGGCAAAATCCACATTAACTTCACCTGGAACATTGATTAGGTCAGAAATACCCTGCACAGCTTGTCTAAGCACATCATCAGAAATTTTGAAGGCTTCGTACACGCTAGTTCGTTTGTCCACCATGCTCATTAATCTCTGATTTGGAACGATTATTACAGCATCTGCGTTTGCTTTTAATCTTTCAATTCCTTCTTCAGCAATTTGGCGTCTTTTTAGTCCTTCAAAATCAAACGGTTTAGTAACTACTCCTACAGTCAAAATACCAAGTCTTTTGGCAACTTCAGCAACCACAGGAGCCGCTCCAGTTCCAGTTCCTCCTCCCATTCCAGCAGTTATGAACACCATATCTGAATCAGCAAGAGATGCTTCAATTTCAGCCATTGACTCTTCAGCTGCTTGTCTGCCTACCTCAGCACTCATTCCAGCACCAAGACCCCTAGTTACATTTGCACCCAACTGAATAATTCCATCAGCGTGAATTTGCTTTAGGACTTGCAAATCGGTATTCATTGCCCAGAACTCAACACCTTCGAGTCCAGCTTCAATCATTCTGCGTACGGCATTACCACCTCCACCACCTACACCGATTACTTTAATCTTGGCAGCTGGGGTTAGTTTGTTAGAGTTTGAAGAATAATCACCTCGCGATGTGTAATCTGACTTCAGATTTTTAGGAAGCATAGTGAACGTTGGCAATCAGAATGAACGAAATTAATATCTAAGAGGAAGGGGTTTTTTTGTCTCTTGTCAAGATAATCTGATTTAAAACACTTGATTTAGGCTTTCCTTTGTTGTGGCGAGTATTGTTTATGGCTTATTTTAAGCTAAAGTAAATAGTCATAATTTTATAGGAAATTATATTAAAATACAATATATTGGGCATTACCAGATATAAGATTTATTCTCAAAGCCATTTCCCGAAAAAAGTTAACCTCTATAACTAATACATCTTAAATCCAGTCTAAATTCAAGACTAATACCTACTCTAAACAAAAAATCCCAGCTTTAGGCTGAAAAATAATGAAATTTCACACACTGAGCTAGAAAACAGCGTCAAGTGCATGGCTAAGAATTTTTACAGTTTTTCAACTGAAAGACGCTTAGCTCGCCTTTTATTATTGCTTACACAGCTCACCGATCTTCACATCGAGATCTTTTTCTTCCAATTAACCAATTTTCCACTAATACAATACAATTTGGTATTAATCGGCCCACCTGCAAAACTATCGTAAATAATCTTATCTTCAGGGCTTGCATACACTCCAGGCCATGTGGTTTTTTCAGTGTTACCATTTGCTTTTTTTATAACCACGGAACTAGCTGGTACAGGTGAGGTGTGTTTTACCTTAGCTATAACTTGAGCTAGTACTTGCTCAGAGCTAACAAAGTTGATTATTAAACCCGTAAAAAGGAGTGCAAGAGGTATTTGGCTTATTCTTCTTAACATTGATTTTTTCTCCCCTGAGAACTACTACTTAGCCACCATATTTAATACCCTAAATAAAAGCAATACAAATTTATTAGTTTGATATAGTTACTTTATACATCTTCTTCTATGTTCTTTTAGATTTTAGCGGTCGAACAAAGTCCGTTCCTTGTCAGCATTGCTCCGCATGCCTTCTCTCAATCGCCGTGGGGCTTTAAGCCCGCCTTGTTCATGCTACAACACTACGTTAGCACTTCGCTCAATCGCCGTGGGGCTTTGACAAAATTACCAAACAATCACTTCAAAAAACTATATGACAGACTATTTTTCCATGTTCAAAGCCTACGATATGCGAGGCACTTACCCAAAAATCAACAAAGACGTATATTACTGGGTCGGTCGAGGTTTGATCGAAAAGATTTTTAAACCGTTGAATTTGCCAACCGAACTTGTGTTGGTGCGAGATGCCCGTTACACCTCACCGGAGTTTTATCAGGCTTTGGTAAATGGAGTCCAAGACGCTGGTGGAAAAGCCCTTTGTTTGGGGATTACTAGCACAGATTTTTTGTATGGAGCTACCCAGTATTTCGACCTTCCTGGTGGAATCGTAACCGCCAGCCACAACCCAAAAGACGATAACGGACTCAAAATCGTAAAAGGTGGTTCAACAATGCTTGGCTTGGAAAATGGTTTGGATCTGGTGCGGGATTTTGTACTAGCAAATATTGATTCTCAAAAAATTGATTACGCCAGCTGGAAAGAACCTGAAATAAATGAGGCTAAATTTGAGGAAGCTAAAAAATATTACATCTCAAAACTCAAAGAAGTTGGACAAATTGAGAAGGTAAATCAGCTTTTGCAGAGCCAAAATAAGAAGATCAAAGTGGCAGTTGATGCTGGAAATGGTATGGGAGGATTTGTGATGAATATTGCTAAAGATTTGTACACAAACATCGAATTTGTGGATTTATATTGGGAATTGGACGGAAATTACCCAAATCACCCGGCTGACCCACAAAACTTTGAAAACATGAAAGATTTGCAAAAAGTGATTGCTGACAACAAGGACATTGCCTTTGGTTTTGCTTTTGATGGAGACGCTGATAGAGTCTTTTTTGTTGATGAAAATGCCAAAATCGTGCAAGGAGATTTTTTGGTAGCCTTTTTTGCCAAGAGTCTTTTGGAAGCTTATTTTGCAAAACCTAAACCAAATTTGGAACCAGCTGTGGTCTATATTCAACCTGGTAGCCGTTCTGTAACCGAGGCTATCGCTGAAGCTGATGGAGTAGCCATTCCTTCCAAACAAGGTCATACCAGTATCAAGGCAAAAATGGAGCAATACAAAGCAGTTTATGGAGGTGAATTTTCGGGTCATCACTACTTTGCCGACTTTGGATTTATGGATTCAGGAGCTTTGGCAGCCGTTTTGATGATCAAAATCTTGGTTTTGGAAGACCGCAAGTTGTCAGAAATTTTTGCTAAACTAAACAATTCTTACTTTATCAGCGACTTACAAGCCATGAAGCTGCCTGAAGGTGTGGACTTTGAGCAGGTAAAAGCTAAGCTTAAAAAAGCCTATCCAGATGGAAATTACAGCGAAATGGACGGTTTGAGCGTATTTTATCCAGATTGGAAATTCAGTATTCGCCCAAGCAACACCGAGCCAGTAGTCAAATTTATCGTAGAAACCAGGGTTACTAATACAGTTGATGAAAAGCTAGCTAGATTATTGGAGGTTTTGAAGAGTTAGTAATTTTAAAGACTGTACTCAATTTCAAACGGTTTATCTCTAACTTTTTGAGTCTTAATTTTATTCTGTAGTTTTTTGATTGCATGTGAAAGAATAGGGTCGTTTTTGCAATACTTGATAAGTTCGGGACTAGGCTCGATTATGCTATAACATTGAGTTTCGTTTGCACTGGTAATAAGAGTTAATCCATACTCCCCACCCGAGTTAAAAATACTCCAAAGATCTCCATTGCTTGAATAACATAAGGGAACATCTTGATATTTCTGAAGTATGACACTTTTTGATACTGAAATTTGTACATTTTCGCCATGAATCTTATGTACAGTATAGCCACTACTTTCATAGTCTTTAACTAATCCAAAAGATGGATCTACCACTATAAATTCATCTAAAAAACTCGAATCATATTGACCCGCACTAATTTCCAGAGATCCGTCAATATTTACATTACTTTTTTCAGAGACTAGCAAAAAATTGTGTGCAGACCCTTCGTTTGCAAAATATCCGTTTACCCCATTACGACCTCCGTCCCAACCTACACACCTTAAAAGTATTTTAATATGTTTATAAGTAGTGTGTCTATTTTTATTAATTTCTTTAAATAAAGCATTCGACAGCTCTAAACAAGACCCTGCATTTAGGTAGCTAGGATTTCGGTAAAAATTGGTTAACAAATAAGACCCATCAATTGAGTTATAGGTTATCTCACCTTTTGGAGATAAAAAATTTAACTGATTATATCGAATTCGTTTCATTCTTTCCTTCAAAAAATCAATCGTTTCAGCAAATGAACCTGGCTCTTTTTCGGGTAAGATTAAACCTTTAGGTCTTTCAAACTTTTCCATAAATTATAGTAAATAGTTGTAAGTATATCACAGCTTTGAATTGTAATCAAATTAAAATCACCTTTCACTACAATTTAATCTTTACAGCTGGTTGCCTTTAGTAAAAAAATATGCTTTAGGATTGAGTACATGTCTGAATTAGGTTCAAACTCAATTAACCCAGAAAAACCTATTATCCTAGCTACAAAAATTCTAGCTCCATTTATAGCAGCAATTTCGACAGAGGGGAAAACAGGTAAAAATTGCCTGAAGCAAGATTATTAAATGCGAACTTGCAAAATTTTGGTAATGGTGGGAGCCCTGATGAGTTCATTAGCAATCAAGATTTAAAAGAAAAAGAAGAGATTATTAGAAACCACAAAGAAGAGCTTAAACGATTGAAATTAAAAAATGATAAATTAGCTCAAGAAGTTGAAACTTTAAAGCTAGCAAACGAACAGTTACAAGAAAAACTTAAAGCACAAAGGCTAGTTGAGGATAGACAAGTGCTTGATACCGCCAAACAAAAGTACGAGCTATCTTTAAATGAAAGGTTTACTTCAAAGTGGTCGGAAATTGAAGCTAAAATGAAAATCCTCATCGATGGTTTGGAAAAAGTTGCAAACAAGGATGACAGTATGCCAAAGGGTTGTATGTATGTATTATCTGGAAGTCATATTTTAGAGATCCAGAATAGACTTGATTGCACCAGTTTAGATCTGTACCCTTTAAAAGAAAATGTTGTTAAAGTTTTTAAAGAAGGTGGGAAGCACAAGGCTTTGATTGCTTCTGTGGGGGGGGGAATCCTAACTTTAGCTCTAGTGATTATAGAGACCAAAAACCTATAAGTCACATTACTTTTCAATGGTTGAAAGGTGATTCTACACCAATTGGCGATAAAGGTTTTTTGATTATAAATGACAGGCTCAATTGTTTAAAGTTTGTAGAAAGAAACAATCGTTTAGTTGCCAAATCAGATGAAACAATACTAGAGGCCACCCTACCACCTGGCAATTTACTTTTAGAAGAGTTAATACTGATGTTGGAACGCCTCGATCAAACAAAGTTGCTTGATACAATAATAATTAGTAAAAAATCTAAATAGTTTGGATTTAAATCTAGTGTTTACTAGATAGCTCTTTATTCTAAATTCATAATTTATCACTCACTAGTTACAATTAAAAACCCCTATTCTACGGCACCCGCAGCCAACCTGTCACATTTCACCTACTCTGTTGTAATACTTGTGAAGGCTGACAGGATCCGCAGCAACTTCAACAATTTTAATATTTTAAATAAAACAACAACACTTTATGTCTATTTTCACATCACTTTCAACCAAACTTTTTGCAGGAACCCTCGCCATCGCTGGTGGTATGGGCGGAATCGGAGCTTTAGCTAGCTCAAACCCGACAATTCAACAAGATGTTAAAAACGTTCAAACTGCAATCGAAAGCAAAGATTTGAACGCCTACAAAACTTCTAAAACTCAGCTAGTTACAGACGAAGCCAAAGTAAAAACTGATAAAATTAACTCAACTACTCAAGACGAGCTAAATACAATGGCAGACAATCAAGCTAAACGAAAAGCAGTTGCAAACGCTATTAAAAATAACGATTACGAAGCTTTTAAAGCCAACGCTCCAGAAAAAATGCTAAACAAGGTTAATTCCCAAGCAGAATTTGATAAATTGGTAGCCAAATACAAAACACAACAAGAAAACTTAGCTAAACTAACCGACGCTATCAAAAACAACGATTTTAACTCATTCAAAGCCCTAGCAGAAGCAAGACAAGCTAACAATCCAAACAAAGATGACAAGCGACCAGAACCAACAGATGCACAACTACAAGCCAAGTTTGATGAAATGGTAGCCAAATACAAAGCTGACAGAAGCTTGCCAGGTCAAGACGGAGATATGATGGGAATGGGCGGTTTTGAAGGTGGTAAAGGTGGAATGAAAAAAGGTGGAAGAGGAATGAAGTAGTTTACTACATAGTTCATAAAAACAAAGGAACTAGCCTAGTTAGCAAACACTAACTAAACTAATTTCTATGATATACAGATAAAGATTAAGCAATTACAATTTAAAAAAAATAATTCATCATTTTTGTGTAGATATAG
>JBIKIW010000014.1:0-32880 GCA_044361365.1 Limisphaerales bacterium
CTTCGGTGAAAAATTGCGACATAATATACTCCTAGGTTGGCAAGCTGTAAACTGCTACAAAAATATGTAGCTTGGTTAGTTTATGCACATATTTTTAAGCTAGGCAAACTAGTTCATATCAATCTCACCCACAACATTTTCAGTGTCACCAATTATTTCGACGGTTTTCTCGCTTATCCAAATCACTTTTTCTAGCGTCTCGATTATTTGTGGTTTTAAGGTTCCCCAATTGTAATTATCAAAGTCGTGCTTGGCTTGTTCGGTATTTTTGGCTGGTTTGTGTTGCTCCAAAATCCACTCTACGGCTGATCGGTTGCCGAGTTTGTAGTCCCAAGCTGTTTTTGGAATATTCACAATTTTGGTGTGGCTATCTAGGATTATTTCACCATTTATTTTGTCAGCTTTTAGTATTGGAGTAGGGTTTTGAAGGTTTGGCGAAAGGTTTTTTGAGGTTTTGATTTGTACTATTTGAGTGGTTTTGTTTTTAACTTCTGTTTCTCCTAAGTGCATTTTGCAAAGCTTTTTACCAAGCTCGGACCATTTCCAAAAATCTTCATAAAAAGGGATTCGTGGGAAATCTCGCTTTAGTTCGTTTTGATATTTTGTGCGATAATTTGGGTCGTGTAGGACTCCGTAAACATAATAAAAAATGTCGGTTTTGGTGATTGGTTTTGGGTCAAGTTCTTTATTTTGGGAGGAGCTTTGAGTTTGGTTGGAGTTAGAAAGCACCCCGTCCTGCTTCGCAGTCCACCCCTCACGAGGGGAATTTTTATATTTTTTCTTAAATAGCTCCAAAGCCCAGTCGGTAATATTGTCTTTTTTGAGTAGTTTTCCTTCTTTGGTTTTGTGGTAACGATATTGGGGAAAGAGGACATTTCCACCGTTTGTCATAAGATCTTGTATATTCTTACTGTTAAAAAAATAAGATTCTGAATCTTTTCCAATTTTATAAACAATACAAACATTATCTAAATCTAAATTTTCTCCAAATATGTCGTAGTGGTTTTGAGTCAGTCTGTCGCTAAATAGTTTTTCATTGTAATAATATTTTTCTACGAAAGGTCGATAGTTAGATTTTATGATTTTAGTTTTATCAAATTTAGCCTTTTTACCAGCTTTTAAGTTGGCTAACAAAGTATGACTCCATTTGATTTTGTTACTTAGAACTTCACCACCGACGGTTAGTTTTTGGATTGGTGTTTGATTTGGTTTTGTCTGCTCTACAGAATCCACCCCGTCAACTTCGTTGCCACCCCTCAAGAGGGGAATTCCTTTTTTATACTTATCTATACTTTGGTTATATTCCTGAATAAAAAATTTGGCTTTGTTTGCTAGGTTGTTTTTGTCCAAATCGTACACCCAATAGTCACGATTGGTTACCACACCGTTTGAATATAGGTCAAAAATAGCTTTTTCTTTTTGCTGGCCACCATCAACTTGTTTTTCTTTTTTACTTGCCAGTGGAGTCAGCTCGTCCCAGTCGTTTGTAGTTTGGTTTAGCCAATTGCCTTTGCGATCGATAGTTTTGGCAGTAAAGTTGATACGGGCAAATTGTTGGCTCAAAAAACTTAGCTCTTGGAGTTTGTTGGTTTTTCCTTTTGCCTCTAATTTGTAGTACAAAGTTCGGTTCTGCTTTTTGTCGTATTTACTCCAGTCAGGTAGGTTTGGATCGATTTCAGTTCTTACCAAAAAGCAGATTGCCACTCCGGTCATGATGTCAAAAACATTTCCGTCCGTTTCGCCAGCTCGCACATTTCCGCCACAGTCCACGATGTAGATTTGGTCAAATTCTTTGGTTACACTTTTTCTAAATCCATCAAAAGTGCGTGAGGTCACAAAGCTGGAGTTGGTGACAAATGCCACGATTCCCTTTGTGTCTATTCGGTCACTCGCCCACCTAAAAAACCTCGAGTACATGTCATAAACTTTGGTTTTTTGAGCGTTAGTTTCTTTTATATAGGTCTCTTTTATGCGATGATCAACTTTTTCATAAACTCGATTGGCGTTGTTACTATTAAAATTCATCTGATTGGCATTGTATGGCGGGTTTCCCATTATAATGCTGATTTTTTGGTCATTTTGGCGTTGTATTCTAAGACTATTTTCTAGGCTCACTCCACCAAAAAGGTCGTCTTTTTCGGCGTTGGCGTATTTTCCACCAAAGTAGATATTGTCCAAAGTATCCACTAAGGCGATGTTGGTAAATTCAAGATATTTCCCCATTTTTTGTTTGTAGGTAAATTCGATGTTGAGGTTGGCTACATAGTAGGGTAAAACAGCAATTTCGTTGCAAAAAAGCTCGTTTTGGTATTTGTATTCCAATTTGTTGGCTGGCAAATAGTCGATCAATTCAGTAATAAAAGTGCCTGTACCGGTGGCTGGGTCCAGGATTTTAACATTTTCATCCTCCAAAAATTTGCCAAAGTGCATATTGCTCAAAAACTGACAACCTTCGATTATAAATTTGACGATTTCGTTTGGGGTATAAACCACACCTAAAGTGTCGGCTTTGTCGGGATTGTAGTGTTTGTAGAAATTTTCGTAGATGAGTTTTAAGAATTTTTGTTTTTCATGGTGGTCGCTGATTTGACTGGCTCTAGCTTTGATGATTTTGTAGTAGCTTTGCAAATTGGCTAGTAGTTTTCGCTTGGTTTGCCCAAAAAAGAAGGTGTTTTCAAGCTCCAAAAGCTGTTTGGCAATGTTATTTTCACGGTGAAACTGACTTTCATCAAAAACCGAAATAAAAATTTCTTCAGTCAAAATATGCTGAATAAGCATTTCCTGGACATCTTCAGTAGTCATCTGAGGGTTGATCGATTCCCTACAAAGCTCCAAAAATTGCTTCTGATTTTTGCTAAAGTCAGAGTTGCTTTCAGCGTGCTTGATTAACTCTCTTAGGCTTTTTACAATTTGAGGAATGTCGCTACTAAATCTCTCGATCGCTAGTTCAAAGTCAAGAATTTCAGGTCTTTTGTAACTTAAAAGCTTTTTCAAAATTTTATCCAATTCATCTGGATTTTTCATGTTTATTCTAGCTACTTCTTGCCCTGCCTGAAATAACACTGCGGTTTGGGAATCTTCAAAAATGATATTGTCGTTTGGGTAACCTTTGGCAAATTTCTTGCTAATCTCTTTGTCTAAATCATCATCTTCATCTTTAGCTTCCCAGTAACCCCAATCCAATCTCAAACCATCTTTGATTGTCCCGTCAGGATAATTGCGGGTATTTTTGTATTCCAATTCATCCACCAAAACAAAACCTTTGGCTCTGGAATATTCATTTAGCAGGTTGTGAAATGCTGATCTAATAGCACTTTCTTTGTTATCACCTCCGTGTTGGTTTATTTTTTCTAGTTCTTGATAGTAATTTTGAATTGCAGAAGCTGACATACTTTGTTGAGTTTGAGATTATCGCTACCTAGCAAAGCAGTCTTTTTGGGAATTTGTAAAGGTTTAGAGGTTGGTTTTTTCTTAATTTCCATCCGAATAAGTCGCAAATCTTTTGTGTCCAATTTTGATTATTTCTAGGGGGATTTCAAAAAGTTCGGACAGGTTTTGGTTTGTTAAAATTTTGTCCAAATCGCCTTGCTTAAAAACTTCACCATTTTTTATCATGATCACTTTATTTGTATTTAAAGGAATTTCCTCGAGGTGGTGAGTGATTGTAATTAAGGTTTGATTTGTGGCTAAATGGCTCAGTTCTTGCAAAAACTCTTCTCTGCTTGGAATATCAAGCCCCTGACAAGGTTCGTCTAAAATTAGGATTTTTGGCTGATTAATCAGGCTTCTGGCGAGTAGGATTTTGCGTTTTTCTCCGTCCGAAAGGATTTCAAAGGCGGTTTCAAAAAGCTCTGAAATTCCAAAATTTTCCAAAAGTTCTCGGGTTTTTTGCCTAGCATTTTCTAGTTTTTCTGGTTCAATTTTCCCAAAATAATTATCCACTCCACTTGCTACAATCTGCCAAGCTGGCATTTTTGGCTCAAACCCATAAAGCTGACGACTGCTTAAAAATCCTATTTGTTTGCGTAAATCCCACAAATTTGTTTGCCCAATTTGCTTGCCAAGAATTTCCAAAAAGCTTCCATAACTAGGAATTTGGTCAACTGCTAGAATTTGCCCAAGTAGGCTTTTTCCAGCTCCGTTTGGTCCTAAAATGAGTGTATTTTCTCCAGAGTTGATTTCAAAATTTAAATTGTCTAAAAGTTTTTTGCCACCACGAATTAGAGATAAGTTTTTGGCTTTGATTAAAGGTTTTTCGGTCATTCAAGTTTTATTAGTTAAATCTAATATTTTTTACTTATAAGTCTTAAACTCTAGGCTTTGTATCAAATGGGATTCGTCTGGTGACCACTGACTTAGCAGATAAGCAAATTTGTCTGTTTTAAAAAGAAAACCACCTCTTCCATTAAACTCACCTTCAATACCAACAAATATTACAGCTTCAAAGTTTGTAACTAAATCGCAGGATTTGTTTGTTAATTTTGCTTTGCTGCAAAAATCCTTTTTCTCTAAAATTTTGCTGGTGGAATTGCTTCTAACTTCAGCTAACACTTTATCATAATTTGTAGCGTAATCACAGGCTAAGTGTGATGAAACGGACTCTCTTTGGACAGCAAGACCAAAAGAATAAGCCTTTAAGTTAGAATAACCAGCATTAGCTAGATACTCAGTTTTATCGTATATTACAACATTTTCAATGTTACCTGTGTTTTTATAGTTTTCTTTATATTTGTTTAAAAAAGTTGCTTCAAGATTACATTCTTTGATTACAAAAGTCTTTTTATCAATCTCAATAACTGAACTTGATGAGCTTGAGCTAGTTGAACTTGAAATTGTTTGAACTGAAGAGACAACGCTACCACTAGAAGCTCGAACTACATTTACATTCGAATAAACCGAACTTACCTGACTAGAAACCGAGCTTGAACTTGAAGATTGTGAGCTACTATTTGAGCTAGAAGTTTTGGATAAAGAACTTGAAGATATTTTTGAAGAAACTAAATTTGAATACTCGTAAGAACCTTTTACACTGGGTTTTTTATTTGAAATTTTAGTAAAAGCTACAACGCTTGTAGTTAAGCCTATTATTAAAATCAGTGTGGATAAAATTATAATATTTTTTTTTGTGAAATGTGATTTTAGCATAGTATAGTCCGTACATTGTACTAAGGAAAACTAATTAGTATTCGTCAAAAGTTTCTTTTTTAAATTGACCTAGCTCGTTAGTAACTTGCAGTTATTTCCACAACATCAAAAAAGCTTAGAGCTGCCATTTTAGGCAAACAAAACCCCCGAGGGTGAGTCGGGGAGAAAGTTGTTTAGGGTTGGTTTAGGTTTTATTATAGGGCAAAAACCTCTAGCAAATCTTTAATTTTAGCGTCAATTTCTTGTTTTGCAAGAGTGTCATTTTTAACAATATTATCAATACATTTAGCCAGGTTCGAATCGTTTGGACATTTTTCAGTAATTTGAGTGACGGAAATTAGATTCCCTGAAATCATTATCAAATTATCGCCTTTGGTAGCAAAAATACGAACTGAAATACTAGGAATTCCAGATTGACCTTCACCAACAATTATAGCTCTAGCAGAATCAGTTTTGGGATAATCTACAGTTTTTTGAGTGATTTGGTAGCTATAAAATCCTCCACAACTATCTCTAAATGTATCTAAAATAGCTCCACCGTTGTTTTCACCATTACCTTGAAAATCTACTGTATTGTAGCCAACGCCGGTTTTGACCATATCAACAGTTTTTTGAAAATTATCCAATTGCTGCTGATTTTTGTTTAAAAGTTTACTTGTAATTGTCATGGTTGAGTCAGTTTGGTAATAATAGCTAACGATGTTTGAAATTCCACAGATTTCAGGATTGCCACTTGCATCTGCTGAGTAGGGAGTGTCGTTCACAGTTTTTCGCATTTCAGAGACTTTGACGGGAATAATGTCAGCCATTGCAACCATAGGTTTGTTGATTTGAACTGAGGATACTGCTGAACTTTGAGTAATGGAATTTGTCTTTGAACTAGAACCCGCTTCACTCGAAATTGAGCTAGAGGATTGTGAACTATTTAAACTTGAAGAAGGGTTAGAGCTACTGCTAGAAGATTTGTTTCCGGAAATAATTGTACTCGGTTTAAATTCTTTAGGAGCCAATCCTTCAGTAGCAAATACTCCTACAATAGAAATAAAGATTAAAAATATAGCCGTTGCTAGGATTGTGTTTTTGCTAATCCAATCTTTGAGTTGTGTAAAAGACGTATTGAGTTGTTGTTATAAGAGTATAATAAATGAATTGTTTTTGGTAAAACTTCTTTACACAATAAAGGTTTTAGATTGGGTTGAAAAAAATACAAGACAGTTTATCTCTCCAGTGGAATGTCTAGAACAATCACATCTAATCTGCCATATGTAGTTAACGGGTAGATGTTATTTACAATCAGTTTTTGTTGGTTTATAATAGGTAGATACAAATTTTTTCTTACCATTTTGCTTTCCAAAAAATTCAGCTTCAATCTTGGTTTCGAACTTTGGGAAATCTTAACCGCATTTACTTTGGCTTTGACCTTGGCTAGCTTTTTGTTGTGGTATTCGGGGTTGCAGCCTAAGCACATTCAGGATCAATTTATTTGGCAAGAACAATCTAAAAGCACTCTTTATAACAGTGGTTTGGAAATGGATAAAGTAAATTTGAGTGGTCTAAAAGCTCTCCCAAAAGCACCAACTGATTACTGCCAAACGACAGAATCTGACTTTCAAACAAACAAAACAACCTACAACCAAAACAAAGAGGTGCTACAGATTCAACAAAAAAATATTCAATCGATCAAGGAAGGTGCTAAAACCAACACTTCTTATACAGGAAGTCAAAAAAGCTTTGGGAGTTTACTAAAAAGCTATGAAAACTATTTGGACAAAACCAAAACTGGATTAGAAAAGAAACTTTTTATTTCGGAGCAGGTTGCAAATATTAGAAAAGCTAAAGGAGTTTTTTGCACAAAAGATAAGAAAATAGAGACTTTACCCTTAACAACTTTTCAAGAATTATCCTTAGAAAGAGGCACTAGTAGTGACAAAAATTTACAAGCTTTGGCTGATAATTCAAGTGATATTTTGAATGCAGTAAAAGGGTTGGAGTCAAAAACCTTAACTGAAATTGAACCTGAAAAACAAGAATTGTTAAAAACCAAATATCAAACTTTTTGGCTTATAGAAGATATAGATCAAGTAAACCTAGAATTACCAACCAACAGTCGAGCAGACATTTTGGTGGCTTTTAAGGAGTTTGAAAACTGGCAGGCAGATTTTGTGAAAAAGGAGAAAGATTTGGATAAGAAGGTGGTTTTTATAGTTAGAGATGCGGGGTGAAATTTTAATAAAACTCCAATATTTTTTTTCGAACTAATCCTTTATGTTTATTTTAAGATCTTTGTGGAACTTGCAAAGAGTGTGTCTGTATGTTATGACTAAAGTAGATTTACTGAAGTTTTAGTAGGTAATTCGGGATTTAAATTTATCATATTTTGGAGTTTTTTGTTATAAAGTCTAAATTGTTTGGTTTGGCGATTGTTAGTTTTTTCTTGGTTGGCTGTAACTCCTCTGCCGTTTCTCAAAAAAAATTACGAAAATACAAAATTTACATTAACAAAATACACAGATGGAACAGTTTCTCTGATTGTTGAGACGCAAAATCAAAATAGACCTGTAAGAACACTCAGGAGACAGTGTGTTAAAAGTTTTGCAGGAAACCTTGGGGTGCAAGGGGTAGTTGCAAGTATGATAGTTGAAAATGTAAATTGGTCGAAAAACAATACTTTGATTGTAAGGACGTCAACAGCTGAGCCGACACCACTAACTCCAAAATGTTCCAAATAATATAACCTCCAAGGTAAAATCGAAAACTATATTCTATGATCTGCAAGCTGGTTTTTCCAAGAGCAAATAGAATTAGCTAGTAAATTTTACTGCATTTCATTGATTCTTCCCTAAAGGAGGAATTTTTGTTTTATAGCTCCAAGATTCAACCAAACCCTTTGTCCTTCGGACATTTCCCTTGTCAGGGCAAAACTTATTTAATTTTTTGTTGCTGTAGTTACTTTTTCAAATTGATTCTACCTTTTGGCCTATTTCACCCGAAAAACTTTTGAAGCTAAGAAGAAGCTCGCAAATCCCCACAAGCTTAAAAATCCAAGTAGTTGTAAAACTGGAAGACTGAATATGCTCATACCATCGATGGTGATATATCTGATTGCTTGATTAAAGCTATACAAAGGCATTAATTTAGCGATAAAAGCCAACCAACTTGGTAGTGATGACACAGGGAAAAAAGTTCCAGCCAAAATGAATTGTGGGAAAACAAATAAGTTAGCAATTGGAGTGGCGACTTCATCTGATTTGGCAAAACCAGCAACTGAATAACCAAAACCCAAGAAAACTAACAAGCCGATAAACATTACAACGCCCATTTCCAAAAGCCCTAGAAATCCATTACGTGGGCTAAATTGAAAAATAATCGCAGCAACCAAAATCAGAGCTAAATTTTGAAGTAAAATAAAAATTGAACGACTGGCAGCTTCTCCCAAGATAAAAGAAGAAACCTTGGCAGGGCTGGCAAAAAGCCTTTTTAAAACCTTGTCTTTGCGTAAAGTCAAAAAGCTAAAAGCAACTCCAAAAACCGCCGCAGACATGATAGAATAACCCAAAATACCTGGCAAGACAAAGTCTATATAATTACTTTGACGACTATTAATTTTAGATTCGGTGATTTTGAAAATCTTCTGATTGTCTCTATTTTTTTGCAAAGTTAGTTCGGTGTTTATTTTTTCTAGGGATTCTTTAATTACACTTACATTTTCAGGTTTGTTGGCATTTGAGGTAAAAACAACTTCATTTTTGGAGTCGATTCTGATTACACCATCTAAATTTCCCTGTTCTAGGTTTTTCTCTAAATTTTCTCTATCTTCAGACTCAGTAACTTTAAAGATTTGAACGCTTTCAAAGGATTTTTTGAGTGGCTGATAAAAGCTGGCGTCGTCTTTAACAAGTCCAATTTTTATTTCAGGTTTGGAGTCGGTGGAAATAAATCCAAACAAAATCACAAAAACAACTGGGAACAAAAATCCGAAAGTCCAAGCTGATGGAGTGCGTAAAAGTGTAGTAAATGAGGCTTTAAAAAAACCTAAAAATTGTCGTAGAGCGTTGGGCATAATAATTTATTTGTTTAAGTTCTAGTCTCTCCATTCTCTTCCAGTAAGGTCTAAAAAGACATCTTCAAGATTGGCTTGTAATTTAATTTGAGGTTTGGAAAACCCACGATCCAAAAGTTCTTGAATGAAGTTGCGTGGTGTGTTTATTTCGATAATTTTCCCCTGATCCATAACTGCCAAGCGGTCGCAAAGTTGCTCGGCTTCATCCATGTAGTGGGTAGTCAAAACAATAGTTTTTCGCTGACTTTTAAGCTTTTTAATCATATCCCAAAGGTTTCGGCGGGCTTGAGGGTCAAGACCTGTTGTGGGTTCGTCCAAAAAGATAATGTCAGGATTTGCAACCAAAGTAGAGGCGATTGAAAACCTTTGTTTTTGACCACCTGAAAGATCATCTACATAGCTTTTAGCTTTTTCGGTGAGGCTTACGTTATCTAGTAATTGCATGGCATCTATTTTAACATTATAAATATTTGCAAAAAGTTCTAAAGATTCCACGAGATTCAATTTTGGATAAAAACCAGCCGATTGCAACTGAATTCCAATAATACTTTTTACCTGTTGTGGGTAAATGTCAGCGTCTAACCCGTCGATCAAAATCTGCCCAGAAGTTTTGTCTAAAACAGTTTCAATAACTTCTAAGGTGGTGGTTTTTCCAGCTCCATTTGGACCCAAAATTCCAAAAATTTCTCCTTTATAAACATCAAAACTAATACCATCAATAGCTACAAAATCATCGTATTTTTTTACCAGATTTCTGACTTGAATCATTGGTCTAATGGTATCAATTGGAGTTTCTTTGATCAGAGCGACGCTTTTTACTTTACTTTTGGTTTTGCTGGATTTGGTTTTAGTTTTAGTGGTAGGCATACAAGCTTTAAAAGGCTAAACAAAAAAATCAACCATTTGTCAAAAATATTTTAATTCAATGTAGTTTATAGGTGCTGTACGACAATTCGTCTTTAAAAAAAAGATTCGGGAGTTTTTTGACTCAGAAAATTGCAAATTTAAACCCAAAACCTGAGCTTGAAATTGTCTTAATCGGAGAAAATTTAGCCTCACTAAAATACATTGGGATCAAACAAAAAATAGGTATCCAAATTGGACTTACAGTTAATTTAAATCAGTTTGAAACCTCTGTTTTGGAAAGCAAAATTGAACAGATTTTAGAGGAAGTTAAAGCTAATTCCAAAGGCTTGATTTTTCAGCTTCCGGTGCCTGATAATTTCAACCAATTTGTACCCAAAACCCCACTCAAAAGCGATGTGGATTTACTCGGTGAAAATAGTTTTTTACTTTGGGATAAAGGGTTTTTACCACCCACAATCGGAGCTATAGATTTGGTTTTAAAAGAGATTTTAGATTGGGGAAGTGATCTGGAATTTCAGGATTTTATAACTCAAAAAATAGATTTGTCTGGCAAAACTGTGGCTGTGATCGGGCAGGGGATTTTGGTTGGAAATCCGCTCCTTCGCTACCTAAAAGAAAGACACGCAACTATCGTCTCAATCAACAAAAATACTAAGAATCCTAAAGAATTTACCAAAGCCAGCGACATTCTAATTTGTGCCGCCGGAAGTCCAGAGTTAATCGATAAAACCTGGGTAAATCCAAACACAATCGTGATTGATGCGTCCACCTCCGAATCTGACGGAATCTTGGTTGGTGATGTGAAAGCAGACAGTCTTTTTGAAACCAATATTTTATGTGCAAGTCCAGGTGGAATAGGCAGAATTACCGTATTTTATCTATTTTATAATCTTTGCAGGTTAGGGGAGGTTTGATGGGTGAATTTTACTTTTGTATGAATTGTTTTTAATAAGTAGATCCGGAGATTCAGCTTAAACTAATAAAATTATGAACCAAGCTCAAACTTTTCAACCAACATTTTTACAAAAACTTTTGGGCAAGGATTATAAATGGCATTGGCCAATTTTGTCTTGTCTTGTAATTCTGATTATTTACTTTTTGCCTTTTAATATGTTTTTTTGGGGTATGAGATCGGTTTATTATCCAATTTTAGGTTTCTTTCTTGTAAATATTATTCACACTTATTTTACCACCAAAAACTATTCTTACTTAAAGCTCAGCTGGAATTCAGTCAAATTAAATTTTATTTACTTCAGTCCTTTTTTTACCGTTTTGCTTGTTTTGTATCTTTTGAAATGGTATCCACAAGAAGGTTTAAGCTATTTAAATAGAGGAATTCCAAACACTCAATTTGTTATTTTCTATAGTTTTATATCAGTCCCACTTCAACAAACTCTGATTTTCGGTGAGCTATTTAACAAATTAAAGCCGCACTTCTCTCCAAAAATAACTGTAATTTTGTTGGCTACATTTTATAGCCTGATGCACATTTATTACCCGCAACCATTTTTAATTTTGATATTTACTTTTGTTTTTGGAATTCTTTGGTCGATAATTAGATTTAAAAGCGACTCAATAATTGGAAATATTTTGGTACATGTTTTGATTGGTTTATTTAGTTTTTACTTGCAGTTTGCTTGATTTTTTTGGACTTTATTTTGATTTTTAAATTAATCCGAAGCGGAATGAAAGTGTGTGGTTGTGATTAAATTTTTAATGGTAAATTATAAAGGATCAATTGCAATACGGTGGTTTATACTATGAGGCTTGACAATACTACAACAAGGTAGCACTATTTCTGCTACAAATATTTACCACATTATGATTACCACAAAAAATGCAAGTACGAGTATCAGAATTGATTCAGAAATTAAAAATCGAATAGAGATTTTAGCCAAGAATAAGCGTTCCAAATTTACTAAGTTTTTGTCCGAAATCCTACAAGAATATCTTGATAAAGAAGAGAAAAAATATAAACTTTTGGCATTTACAAAGCTACAGAAAGAACTGCAAGAAATTGAAAACTGGACAGCCAAAGACGAGCTGGAGGCGATTGAAAAAAGCAAAGTCTCTAAAAATTTAAACCCTGAGTAAATATGTATTGCCTAGACACAAATATACTCATTTTTTATATAAAAAACCTAAATCAAAAATTAAATTTACAGATTTTAAAATTTTTGGAAAAAGATAAGATTTGCATCAATTCAATAACGATAAGTGAGTTTTTGTATTATTCCTACAAAAATAACGCCACAAAATCTCTCCACAAACGCAAAGAGCTGTTATCAGTTTTTTCGGCTTTTAGTTTTGATTCAAAATCCGCTGATATTTTTGCCCAAACCAAAGCTACTTTAGAAATAAGGGGTCAAAAAATTGCCGACACAGATCTTCAAATTGCCTCAATTTGTTTGGCAAACAACCTGACTTTGGTAACCAACAACACCAAACATTTTGAAAATATAAAAGGGTTAAAAATTGAAGATTGGACTGAAACAAGTTGAGGTCGAAATTAGATATAAAATTATGACCCAAGCTCAAACTTTCCAACCAACTTTCATGCAAAAATTTTTGGGCAGGAATTACAAGTGGTGGTATATTTTGAAGTACAATTTGGTTGCTGCTTCTGGCGGTCTTGGAGCTAATTTTTACCAAATGCTTGGCACAAGTTTTGAGTCACTGGTGGTTTTTTATGTTTGGTTTTCAAATGGAAATTCTAGCGAAATCATCACCTACCTTTTAATCGGACGAATTTACAAATCTATTCCCGAAAATTATTTTTACAATTCTTTTGGGCAAGATGTAATTGACGGAAAAATTGTAAATCAGATTATCACACCACAGCCGTTTATCAAGTTTTTGTATGTTAAGATGATAGGGAGAAGAGTTTTAAGAAATATTTTGGAATCTTTATCTTACATCCTGGCTGGGATAATTTTTGTGGCAGTTACTAAGGTTGAAATTATTTTTAGTTGGAGGTTTTTGATCTTAATTTTGTTTATTCCAATTACTTTTTCAATCAATCACTTTTTTGGAGTTTTGATAGGAGCGGTTGGTTTTTTTCTAAAAGATAGTAGGGAATTTGCAGGTTTTGCAGGAAGCTATCTTACACTTAGAAGTATTTTGAGTGGAATGATTTTACCACTTGATAAAGCTCCGTTTTCAGGCTTTTTTCAACTAACACCTTACGCTTGGGTTTTACATCACCAGGTTCAAATTTATCTTGGGAAATATACCCCGTTTGAGACTTTTTATGTCCTTTTAGGAGGTATTTTTTGGTGTATTATTCTATATTTTCTGGCTAATTTTGTTTTTAAAATGGGGTTGAAGCGGAATGAAAGTGTGGGATTGTAATTACCATAAATTTCTTAAACGAAATATTTTATTCCATCGCCACAAACTCCAGTTTGATATTATCGGGGTCGTTGAAATATACAGCATAATAGCTCTTACTTCCCACATTTTTGGCGTATCTTGGATATTCAGCAGGTTCGTCTAAAATCTCTACCTCGAAATTTCTAGCAATCTCAAAAACTTCATCAACTAGCTCTTTTCTTTCTATTCTAAAACAAAAATGGTGAATTCCAGGGTCGTAAAGTTTATGCTCATTTTTCACCTGATCGGTTTCGCCAGCGTACACCAAAAATTCAGGCATGTTTTTAGTATTTTCAGGTGGAGTCCAGCTACAAACATCCTCACTAGCGTAATGTCTTTGGTACCCAAAAGGTTTTAGAATTGCATAATAAAATTCGCTAGATTTTTTGAGGTTTGCTGAAGTTAGGGCAAGGTGGTGCAGGCTGAGCATGGTTAATAATCAATATTTGAAATTACAGCTTTAATCACCCCTTGAAACTGAAAATCATCTTTTTCTGAAACCAGAACAGGCTTGTAATCTTTGTTTAAAGAAATTAGTTTATAATTTTCGCCTTCTTTAATTACATTTTTTATTTTAGGTAGTCCGTTGTGAATAACAACATATGTTTTTAAACCATCAAAAGAACTTTTCTTAACTAAAACCAGGTCATTCTCCTTGATTAAAGGGTTCATAGAGTTGCCAACAGCTTTCACTAAAAACAAATCGTCAGGATTTAAAATACCCAAAGTTTTTGTCGGTAGCGGAACATAATCCATTATATTTTCTTGATCAAACAGACCTTCTTCACCACAACTCGCCATTCCATACAAAGGAAAATTAAAAGTGTCTGACACTAATTCTTTAGAGGCATTTATAGCACCAGTTACAGGATTTTTCCTTAGATACCCCTTTTTTTCGAGTTGTTTAATATGGTGATTTATTTTCTGAGGTTGATCCCTGCCTTCGCCGATAGCTTCTCCAATATCACGCAAAGAACTAGTCAAATAATCTGTGTTTTCGGTAAGTAAATCAAGAATTTTTCGCTGGATATTGTGTAATTTCATAGAAAATAAGAGGTTAATAACCTTTATTAAGGGGGGTAAGTTAAATAATGTCAAATGTTTAGCTTTGAGATTAGAGTTAATAAAAAACTTGACAACAATTAAAACCTTAGAGTGTACTTATTTGTTATGGCAACAAACCCACCAAAAAACAACTCACGAGTTGGAGCAGTAAAAGACAGGAGTCAAACCCAAGCTCCAAATGGTAACTACATCAAAAGAGATACCAAAACAGGGAAATTTATGGATCAAAAAACCTCCAGCCCAAAACCTTTTAAGGGAGTTAGGAAGGAGAAAAAGAAGTAAATATGTCAAACATAAATTATTATAATAAGTCATATTTCTTAGACAAAGGAAGAGCTTTTACCAGATCACAAAAATTATCTTTTTCTAATCAAAAAAGTATTGGAAAATATGATATTTTTTTATCACACAGTTTTAAAGATAAAAGCATTATACAAGGCATATACCAAGAGCTTAGCAATTTTGGCTTTGTTGTTTATGTTGATTGGATTGTCGAAGGTGAGATTTTAGATAGAACAAAAGTAGATAAAAAAACCGCTGAAACTTTGAAAGAAAGAATGAACAATTCCAAATGTCTTATTTTTGCAACCTCTATAAATTCATTAAATTCAAAATGGACACCATGGGAGTTGGGTTATATGGATGCGAAAACTGGAAAATGTGCATTATTACCAATAAAAGAAAGTGAGTCTGATAATTTTAACGGACAAGAGTATTTTCAACTATACCCTTTAATCGATAAGGCAAAAGCCAAGGAAACTAAAGTTGATGCAATTTGGGTAAATGAGCTTGATACATCAAAAAATTTGAAAAGTTGGATAAAATAGGTTTATGAAATTTATAAAATACCTTTTCAGTTGCTTTAAAGATTGGGAAAATAAAGAAAAATGCGAATGTGAACAAAGAAAGATTAAACATTTAGAATTTATACAAGCGAGTATAATTAGAATGGCTGCGAACTCATTTTTGATAAAAAATTGGTGTGTAACGCTTATTACTAGTTTATCAACGGCAGTTTTAGTTTTAGGTAAAGATGATATGATAAAGAATCAAATTATCATCGCACTAACTATACCTGTATTAATTTTTTGGGTGCTAGATAGCTTTTTCTTATCACAAGAGAGAAAGTTTATAAAACTCTACAACAGGGTGTCTAAATTAGATACCAAGTATATTGATTATTCGATGAATATAAATGAAATAGACGGTTTTAGGCAGAGCTGGATAGGTAGTATGTTTTCAAAGACAAAATTACTATTCTATATACCGATATTAATAACTTTAACCACTATTATATATTTAATTAACCAATAAGAATTATGCCCAGGCGAGTATTTTTTAGTTTTCATTACGCAAGAGATTCTTGGCGAGTTAGCCAAGTTAGAAACAGTAATTTAATAAGACGGGAAGATCAGAATACCTTTTTAGATAAAGCAGAATGGGAGCAGATAAAACTCAATGGTGATAGCTCGATAGAAAATTGGATAAATAAACAGTTGTACGGTACTTCTGTAACTATTATTTTAATAGGCAGTGAAACTTCAAAAAGGAAGTGGGTCGATTATGAAATTAAGCAAAGTGCGAGTAAAGATAATGCATTTATAGGTATTTACATACACAATTTAAAAAATCAATATCAACAAACTGATTACAAAGGTGAAAATCCATTAGAAAAATGGTCATTTAATTTAAAAAATGGAGGAGAGTTACCACTTTCACGAATTTATAAAACATACGATTGGATTTATGATTCTGGACGAGAAAATATTACCAGATGGATAGAAGAGGCTATACGGTTAAATGATTTATATAAAAAGATCTATACTTAACTTTTCACTTAAATAAAAAGCGGTAGTTTCAGAATTTTGTGTAGTACCCTAAATCAATTAGAATTACCCCAACTTAGCCCTAGCATCTTCCTCATCTTCAATCATCTGCTCCCAAAAATTTACTGGATTTATGACCTCAAAAGATATCGGGTTATAGTTTTCTTGAAAGGATTTTGGTGATTTGGTGAAAAACAATAGAATATAACTAAAAAATCTTCTACTTCACCCACTTATTAAAGACAGTTGTTAGAAATCTTGGAGTAATCATCTTTCAAAAAGAAGTCTCAGGCTTATATTTCGCTGACAGATATTACTCCTGGTTAATTGACATATTAGCCAAAACAATCCATCATTTGGTTAGCTTAAACCATAAAAAGTCCAATATATGTCCACTCGTGTTTTAATTCCTAGCGATGTTCAAAATTTAATTGATGAAATCCGCCCATATCTAGCTCCAGAAATGAAAGAAATTGATGTCATTCGTAGCGTACTAGTGAATTTTAAGTTAAACCAAAACAAGCAATTAGAGGCCCAAAAACTACAAAATCTAAGAAAAGAATTACAAATCGGAATAGATCAGATGAATGAAGGTAAATTTTCAGATCTAACACTAGAAGATGTGCTGAAACAAATTCATCAAAAAGACTAGGTATGAAATCTTACAAATTGACCGAAATGGCAGGGCAAGATATACAAAACCTAGCTAACTATACAAAAAAAGAATGGGGAGAAGAGCAAGCTGACAAATATACCAGAGAGGTTTTTAATGCCCTTGATAAAATTGCTGAAATTCCAGAAATTGGACTGATAGCAAATTATGCTGTGTCTAATTTTAGAAAAATGCCAATAGGCAAACACTTAATTTTTTACACTATTTTTAAAAAACAAGTTGTAATTGTTAGGATACTTCATCATTCCAGGGATATTCAAAAAGTGGATTTTAACATTTAGTTTCGTAGCCAAATACATCAAATGAGCTTGTATCAGACACCAGAGCAAGCTCTGGACTCAAAAACTTGAAGTTTTTGACCTCGCAGCAAGCTACGAGGTATTCTGATTTTAATAAACAAAATTGTTGACTTCAGTGAATTACCCCAACTTAGCCCTAGCATCTTCCTCGTCCTCAATCATCTCACTATAACTTGCTCCAGAAGGAATCATTGGGAAAACATGCTCGCTTGAATCGCAAATAAATTCTACGATTGTGGCTTTTTGTTCGAGTTTACTCCATTCTAAAGCAGCTTTGATATCTTCCACTTTTTCCACTTTTCGGTAGCTAATTCCGTAGGCTTCGGCGATTTTACCAAAATCAGGGTTGATTAGTTCCGTTTGAGCAAAATTTTTGTCATAAAATAGGTCTTGCCACTGACGCACCATTCCCAAAAAGCTGTTGTTTAGGATTAAAATATTCACATTCAATTTTTCCTGCAAAATGGTTCCAAGTTCCTGGATATTCATCTGAAAGCCACCGTCACCGTTGATCGACCAAACTTCTTCGTCGGGTCTTGCAAGTTTCACCCCAATCGCAGCTGGTAGCCCGAATCCCATCGTACCAGCTCCACCAGAACTAAACCAACTATTAAATCTTTGATATTTATAAAACTTTGCCGCAAACATTTGGTGCTGACCAACATCGCTAATCACGTTATCTTTTCCGCCAGTAAATTCACTAAGTTCATGCACAACTCGTGCCATGTGAAGCTTCCCTTTTTTACCAATTCCAGCTTCAAAAATGTGTTTATAAAACTCCTTAGATTTCTTGCGATTGGCTTCAATTTCAGCAAAATAGCTTGTTCTAGCTTCAGGTTTTACGGTAGGGCAATTTTCAGTCAAAAGTTTTAGAGCTTCTTTTAGATCAGCATAAATTGTACAGTCGGCAAAGATGGTTTTGTGGATTTCGCTGGGGTCAATTTCGATATGAATCACCTTTTTCCCTTTCGCAAATTCGCTTACCTTTCCAGTTACACGATCGTCAAAACGCATTCCAAGAGCTATCAAAACATCAGCTTCGATCACAGCTTTGTTTGCCTCAATTTCTCCGTGCATACCAAGCATTCCCAAATTCAGTGGGTTGTTAGCGGGCAGGGAAGACAGACCGTGAAGTGTGAAAGCGGCAGGAATTTGGGCTTTTTCCAAAAAGTTTTTGAGTTCGTTTCCCGATTCAGACAAAATTACCCCGTGACCAACTAGTGCGAGTGGTTTTTTGGCAGATTTTAGGATTTCTACAGCCTCTAAAATGTCTTTTAAATCAGCTTTTGGAGGAAGTTCAAATCCTGGAAGGTTAAGCTTTTGATCAAAATCTATATTTTCAGTTTCGCTAATTTGCACATCTTTTGGCAAATCCAAAACTACCGGACCTGGGCGACCGTGAGTGGCGATATAAATCAGTTCAGATGTTGTTTGAGCTACTTCGTGGGCTGTTAGTGGCATGTAGGCGTATTTACTGCAGGCATAAGCCATTCCCACGATATCACTTTCTTGAAAAGCATCTGTTCCAATAACCTTTGTGGAAACTTGCCCTGTGATAGATAACATTGGTACCGAGTCCATTTTGGCATCTGCAATTGCTGTGATTAGGTTTGCTGCTCCGGGACCAGAAGTCACCAAGACTGGAGCCAATTTCCCTGATGCCCTGGTGTAACCTTGAGCTATAAAACCAGCTCCTTGCTCATGACGGGTGGCAATAAATTTGATGTTTGGGAATTTTTTGAGGGTATCAAAAGTTGGCATGATAGCTCCACCAGTGTAACCAAGCATTAGCTCAACACCATTTTTTTCTAAAGTGTGTAGCAAAACTTCAGCTCCGGTCATGGTTTGTTTTGATTTAGAAGGTTTTTTTGGGTCATTTGTAGTTGGCATAAATAGAATTAAATTTACGAAAAAGACCCTGAAATAAATTCAGGGTGACATTGCTTTAGATATTAGCAAGTTTTAAGAGCCGTTTGAGCTTAATTGTCAAAATTTTTGACAGAAGAATCGAATAAAAGCACACACTTTTGGATATGAATAATCAAGTTTTTGCAGGTAAAGTTTTTACCGTCAGACAAAACATTTTTAATTTTTTGGGAGCAACAATCAAGGTTTTTGATGATAAAGGTGATCAAATTTTGTATTGCAAGCAGAAAGCTTTTAAGTTAAAAGAAGACGTTAGAATCTACAAAGATGAGACCAAAACTGAAGAAATTTTCAGAATTGCAGCTCGCAACATCATTGATTTTTCAGCAACTTACGATATTATCGACAGTCAAACAAATTCCAAAGTTGGAGCTTTGAGACGAAAAGGTTTGAAATCTATGTTTAAAGATGAGTGGGAAATTTTGGATGTAAATGATGTAGTTGTTGGGTTGATCAAAGAAGATAGTGCGATGCTTGCCGCACTTCGAAGAATTTTTACTAATTTGATTCCGCAAAAATTTCATGTTTATCACGGAAACGAGCAAATTGCGGTTTTTGCAAGAGCTTTCAATCCGTTTGTAAACAAAATGATGATCGACTTTTCAGCTGATAAAAATAATGTTTTGGATCACAGAATTGGAATTGCCAGCAGTCTTTTGCTAACAATTATTGAAAACAAAGGGTAATTTTAAACTTACCATTTTTACAATTTACCTCCCGCTTGGGAGGTTTTTTGGTGGCTGGGTTTGGACAAAAACTCCCAATTTTAGGGTGGGAGATGTGGTGAGACACGTACCGAACTAGGAGTTCAAAGTACGCGGTTAAGTTTTATACTAGCTTAACGACTAGTTGCATTACAGCTCGCAAGTGTCAATTTTTGCAGGTTGAGTCGAAATCGAGTTCATTTCATAACTCACACCTCTGTAATATAAGCGGTCTAAATTATTTTCGACCATGTGCTGTATGATTCTAGCAAATTCAGAGTCTCTTTTTATTAAGCACGATAGTTGTATCGCTAACATTCCACCGACAGTCGCCTCACCGTTTTTAAACTTTGCTGAATAAACATTGTTAGCATACCTTTTAATGATTGTGTTCTGCCCAGCAAGTGCTGAAGTTGAAAACAAGGTAGTTATTAAAATAACCACTAGGACAATTGGATATCTTACTTTCATGGAAAACCCTCTATTTACTAAATTTGAACCCAACTCTGAAGCAGATTTATTTGTGTAAATCTATACTCACCATAGCAAAAAAAAGAGTGTGGTCAAATGTAATTTTTTGAGGTGGAAAATCAATCTAAACTTAAATTTTTGAAATCGAAGAATGAGCTAATAATTAATCCCAAAAACCCAAAAGCTGTTTTGGGGTTAATTGCTTTAATTGTATGATTAGATTGCAGGCTAAAAATAAACCAAATAAGTGCTAAAATTCCTAAACCTCCAAGCCCTAGTTGGAGCAATTTAAACACCTGATAACCAAAAATAGAAGACTGTAAAAATTCAAACTTTTCAACAAAAAATCCAGTTTTGTGAGTAAAATGATCTAAAAATAAATGTGAAAAAGATCCAATTAAAGCTGAATAAGTAAAAACTAAAAAATCCCGTTTTGATTTTAATTCAAACCTTTCGCTTTGGTATGAGCTAAATTTTTCTTCCAAAAATGCTGGCAAATTTGCAATTAGAGCTGGCTTTGTTAGGTTGTGAAATAAATAACAAGCACTAAAAGTAGTAATCAAACAAAACCAAACTGTTTGTGGAAAGTGGTGTCCTAGATCACCGTAAAAATTTAAGTTTAAAAAGTAATCAAAATCTGGAGACATTGCACCAAAAAATAGAGCCGAAAAATTAAAATAATTTTGAAATCTTTTGTTTTTAAGTGGGTAGATCAAAATTGGATGAGCGAGAGTGTAGGGCATTCAGGATTTGGTAGTAAATACTTAAAAAAATAAGGGAACCATAAAAGTTCCCCTACAAAATTTAAATTTTTTAATTTTATTTAATTTTATTCTTTTTTCTCATGTTTGGGTCTAAGTATCTCTTGCGGATACGTAAGTTCAAAGGAGTTGCTTCCAAAAGTTCATCTTCACCAATGTATTCCAAAGCCTCTTCTAGACTCAAGATTTTTGGTGGAGTAAGTACCAATCCGTCATCAGAGGATTTTGAACGAGTATTGGTTAGCTTTTTCTCACGGCAAGGGTTTAATTCTAAATCTTCATCACGAGAGTTTTGTCCAATAACCATTCCTAAATAGACTTCTACAGCAGGTCCGATAAACAAAACACCTCTTTGTTGAGCGTTGTCGAGTGAATATCCACTACTTGTTCCAGTTTCGGTGCTAACCAAACTTCCATGGTTGTGTCGTAAAACTACACTGGATGCTGGAGCGTAACCTTCAAACGAAGTGTACATGATCACAGTTCCTTTGGTGGAAGTCAATAAATAACTCTTAAGACCGATCAAGGTTCTAGTTGGCATTTGTGCCTCAAAGTGGAATTCTGTTCCAGCTTCGTTTGGTCCAACGTGAGTTATATCAGCACCTCTTCTACCAAGTTCTTGCATTACAGGACCTTGATACTCTTGAGGAACATCAATTTCTACATTTTCATATGGTTCTAGTTTTTGACCTTTTTCATCTTTATGGAAGATTACTTGAGGACGGCTAACTTCTATCTCAAAACCTTCACGCCTCATAGTTTCGATCAAAACGGACAAGTGCAATTCTCCACGACCAGAAACCACAAATTTTTCGTTTGATTCAGGATGGTCTTCAACTCGTAAAGCTACATTTGTTTCAAGCTCTTTAGCTAATCTTTCTCTAACTTGTCTGGAAGTTGTAAATTTACCTTCTCTACCAGAAAATGGTGAGGTGTTTACTCCAAATGTCATCTGAATTGTAGGTTCGTCGATAGCAACTCTTGGCAAGGCTTTGTTAAATTCTGGGGTTGTGATGGTGTCTCCGATTCCGATTTCATCCATTCCCGCAACCATTACAATATCACCTGCGTTTACTTCATCGACTTCCTTCATACCCAGTCCGTCAAAAATCATAAGACTAGAAACCTTGGCTTTTTTGTCAGATTTTTCTTGTTTAATAAGAATTTCTTGACCCTTTTTGATTCCACCAGTGGCAATTTTTCCAACTCCCATTTTCCCCTTAAAAGAATCGTAGGTAAGGTTTAGAACCAAAATTTGAAGTGGATTGCTTGATTCTTCAGCAGAAACAGTTTTTGGAGCAGGGATAACTTGTACAACTTGGTCTAAAAGGTAGAAGAAATTATCTTTAAGTGAGTTTGGCTCTTTTCCAGCTTTTCCGTTCACACCACTAGCGTAAATTACTGGGAAATCCATTTGATCGTCGTTGGCTCCAAGATCCAAAAATAAATCTTCAACTTTTCGTAAGGCTCTTTCTGGGTCAGCAGCTGGTTTATCAACTTTATTAATAACTACAACCAATTTAAGACCTTCTTGAATAGCCTTTTTCATTACATATTTGGTCTGAGGCATTGGTCCTTCTTGGGCGTCAACTAGCAAAATTGCACCATCTACCATCATCAAACCTCTTTCAACTTCTCCACCAAAGTCAGCGTGTCCAGGAGTATCTACGATATTAATTTTATAAACACCTTTAGGAGCGAAATCATCTTGGTAATCATAATAAATACTAGCATTTTTAGCTTTAATAGTGATTCCTCTTTCTTTTTCTTGATCCATGGAATCCATGATAAGAGTTCCCAAAGAGTCGATATTTCTCATCTTTAAGGTTTGTTTGATAAGCCCGTCAACGAGGGTAGTTTTGCCGTGGTCAACGTGAGCAATAATAGCTATGTTGCGAATAAATTCAGAATTTTGATCCATACTTATAAAAGCTTTCAAGTTTACAAGGAAATGTCAAAGGTGTTGATAAGCTTAGCTCGGAGAGTTTTTAAATTAAAGCAAAGCACACGCTAATAGCCTCAAATTAACTCAAAAAATCAAGTTTATTTTATCAAAGTTATAAGGTTGGTATTTTTAGTAAAAATGATAGTTTCAAGATCAACCTGACTTAGTTCGCTTGTAGTTTTTCTAAGGAAGGTTTTAAACTAGGCTTTATTTTTACTCCACAACCATGGCTCCGTTAGAAGCGTAATTTACAATAGTTTCTCGCACATCTGGGATTTCTTTTAGTCTTTCTTGAAGTCTAGTTACATCAGCTTTTTGAGTTATAAGATGCACATCTTGACCAGTGTTGATAGTGAAATAAACCTCCAAGCCTTCTTTGCGAAGTTGTTTACAAAATTTCATAAGTTTCACAGTTCCAGGTTCCCAATAAATTAGAGATGGTCTAGAAGTAAGCATGATTGAATGTAATTCCAAAGCCTCAGCCTCGAGAAGTTCACCAAAAGGAGTAAAATCTCGGTTGTTCATGTAGGTTTTGATCTCGCTAATTTTGGCTTTCATATGTTGCTTTCGGGGTTCAAAAAACGGACTAGTTTCGGCACTTTCTTGTCCAATTGTGCTAGACACATCTTTTGGTCCTTGGTTTACGATAGCTACCACATCGCAAATATCCCAATAATCAGCAGGGTAAAGAGTGTGAGCGTAAGATTCTTCACTAGTGTCGCCATCAAGCCACTCCACAAATCCACTTGGAATTGATCTACAAGCCGAACCTGAACCTTGTCTCGCCAAAATAGAAAGCTCTTTTTCACTAAGTTCCAATCCAATTGCCCGAGTTGCTGCCAAGCTAAGAGCTGCAAAACCTGATGCAGATGAAGAAAGCCCAGTAGAAGATGGGAAATTATTGGTGGTAATTATTTTAGCCTTGGTGGTTTTACCAGCCATTTTGCGTACCCGATCTAAATGCTTGCTAACTTTGTCTTTTTTGAAATCTAAAACTTCGGTTTCGTTGATCATAACTTGATCTTCGGTTAGGGATTCATCAAATTCTACAGTAGTTTTGGTGAGTAGTCCGCTGGTACACATGGAAATGCTTCCATTGGTTGGAAGTCGTAAGACATCATCTTTTTTACCCCAGTACTTTATAAAAGCGATGTTTGATGGGGCGATAACGGTTGTGGAGGGCATAGCGGTAATTGAATTAAATAGTTTAAGTGAAGTTTTTGGCAAATTTAAGATTTTGATATTTTTTGGGTCAAATTTTCTATCATTGAAAATCCATCAGACTGTTTTATGTATCCAGTATCAACAGTTTCAAAGATATTTTTGGCAATAATTTGTGCCATGTTTTCTTGGATTAATTCTTTAGTTTCTTTGTTCAAACCACCGTCAATATTATGCTCTAAAAAGTTATAATATGTTTTTAAATTCAAAGATTTTTGCCTGTAAGCGTTCATCAAATGAGTATTATTGGCGTAATTTCGATATGAGGTAAAAATTAGGTAGAACAAAAAAGCATAAATTGTTACCCTAAAAGACAAAATATAAAAACTAGCTTCCTTGAGTAAAACTTTTTGGGATTCATCTAAATATTGCAAAACATGAAATTCATAACCGATCATTAAAAACCCTATAATAAATAAAATGAAAGTTGTTAAAAGCCAGATTCGTGCATTTTGTTTGTACCCAAAGCCCCATTCCCAAAATTGAACAAACCCTTTAATCCGACCTATAAAACCCTTTAATTCTTCACCTTTACCGTCTCTTATTTTCTTTCCATCAGCCACTTCATCAAAAAATTTGATATAATCTTTTTGCAAATATTGAGCTTCTATCAAATCTAATTTATTTTTAGTATTTTTGTATAAATAATCCAGCTTTTCGTAAAAAACGCCTATTTCTTTTTCTTGTGCCTGTAACCAAACTTTTGCAAACTCTAAATTTTCTTTCAGCTCAGGAATCTCTTTGGCAGTTTGTTTTAAAAAATATGGACTATTAGTTAAAATGAGGAGAGGATTTAACCCATCAAATCTTAAAAGGTTTTGAGTGCGAAGCTCTAGTTGATCAAAAATTTGTTTCTCATTTTGATAAGTATCTCTATTTTTTAGAAAATTAAAATATACTCGAAATCCGTCTAAAGCTTGTTTAAAATAAGTAATACTATTTTCAAGATAACGCAATAAATCTTGACCATTGAGAGTGTTTTGATGAGCTTCGTAAAAATCTAAGGCATTTTCAAATATCTCCAAAAATAATTTGACTCGATCTATGCAAGTATTTAGTTCTACTTTAAACCCTGAATTAACATCTTTATTGTCTTCAAAAAGCTGAGTAATTTCTGATTTTAGGGTATCAAAATCGTCTCTTATCATACAAATCTTATTTTTCCACCCTAACCCCCTCAGCATTTACCACGATATCAATCACCTCGTAGCCTTTTTGGCTAATAGTCTCGGCAACTTGGGATTTGTTGGAATTGTCCACCAATGCGACTGCACAATCACCTTTTCCAGAGCCAGAGAGTTTTGACCCAAAAGCTCCAGCGTTGCGAGCGGAATAAATAATCTCAGCAAGTTCAAGGCAATTTACCCCCAAAGTATCAAGCTGACCTTGATTAAAATTCATCAGCATTCCCAAGTTTTGCAAAAGATTCTCATCGCCAGTTTTGATCATTGCCACAGCTTTTTGTACCAAAATTTCAATGTTGGAATAAGTTCCTTGCACGATGTCTGGGAATTGATTTTCGGTAGCTTTTACCTCGTCTAAAACTTTTACAGTTTCGTATTTTTTGCCAGTGTAGCCAACTACTAGGTCGAAATTTGGAATATCTAAAGGCTCTACAACTTCACCTTTATTTTGAAACAAAATCGTACCTCCCCAAACTGCCGCAGCAATATCAAATCCAGACCCTTTTCCTTGCACATCCAAAACTGTTTTGTAAGAAATTTCAAAGGTTTCTTGGTTGCTTAGGTTTAGTCCAAATATTTCAGACAAGCCTTTTACCACACAAACCGTAACCGCTGAAGATGACCCAAACCCAAATTTGGAAGAAAAACCAGCTTTGGTAGTTATTTGTAAGCCATTTTGAATTGGATATTTGGCAATAAAGTTTTTGACTGAGTGTTCTACAAAACTAGCTTCTTTGGGAATTTGACCGGTGCCAAGGTCGGAAAGAGCTTTTTGATAATTTTCCAATCCAACTTCTGGAGCGTTAAGGATAATTTTAGGTTCAGAGATGGTTTCTAGGGTGGCGTAGATTCTATGATTTACGGCAGTTACAATACTAGGTTTTCCAAAAACAACCGCATGTTCTCCCATCAACATTAGTTTTCCTGGGGCAGAAATAGTAATAGACATAATTTTTTAAACACTCATTTTTAGAGCTTTGTCAAAGTCTTTGATAACAAAAAAACACCCTTTGTGGGTGTCTAAAATAAACCTTTTAGGTTAAAAACTATTCAGCTTTAACGGCTTTTTTTGGGTTTGGTCCAAATTGGTTTTCACCTTCCTTGCTGTCAGTACATAAGAAAACCAACAAGATGATAGGTCCGGCTAAGGGAACTAAAGCGATCCAGTACCACCAACCACTTCGACCTGTGTCGTGAAGTCTTCGCACAAGAACACTAATTCCAGGAAGAAGGGTTGCAAGACTAAAAAGTACAGACAGAAGACTAGAAATGATAGTCAAAGAATCTGAAATTTGAGCTAATATCATACCTAGTATAGATATAACAATACTGATAACAAGATTTCCTAGAGTAAAAGTCCAGAATTCACTACGAGTAGCACGTCCAGAAAATTGAACATACTTTTTAAAAGTAGAAATGTATGAATTAAGCATAGCAGTAGAGTAGATGTTTAGAAAATATAAATTTTTGTCAATAATAATCCCCGAAATTAATCGGGGTAAATTTGCAAATTGATGCGTTTTTTACTTCAAACCTTTCACAAATTCAAGCATTGTGTAAGCGTCAGAAACTTCAAAAGGATCGTTGCCAGCGTTGTCGCCAAAACCTGGTTCTACAAAAGCTTTGATAACTTTGCCGTTATCAACAAACATTGAGTATCTCCAAGATCTCATACCAAATCCAAGGTTTGATTTTTCTACAAGCATTCCCATTTTGCGGGTAAATTCTCCATTTCCATCTGGTAAAACTTTGATTTTGTTAAGCTTTTGGTCTTTAGCCCAAGCATTCATTACAAAAGTATCGTTTACACTCATGCAATAGACATCGCTTACACCAAGTTCTTGAAATTTATCAAACATTGCCTCGTATCCTGGAAGGTGAGTGCTAGAACAAGTTGGAGTGAAAGCTCCTGGAAGAGAAAAAATGACAACTTTTTTGTTATCAAAAATTTCGCTGCTGGTAACATCTTTCCATTCAAATTCACCGTTTGCGTTTTGAGCTCTAGTTTTGAAGGTAACTTGAGGAACCGTTGAGTTTTCGAAGTTGATGTGGTTAGACATAAATATAATATATAAAAATTTGAAAATAAATTAAAGGGTTATTTGAGGTAGCTTGAGTACATCCAGTGAGACTTTTCGAGGTCGGCTTGGTAGCCAACTAAAATGTCGTTGGTAACAGTGTCGATCTCGTTTGTGAATGCAATTAGCTCCTGTTGAAGTCTAATTAAATTCTGCAAATCGTCAAGCAATTCGGTGATTATTTGTGTTTGTTTATAAACATCTGTACGAGGTTTGATCTTAGAATCTTTCAAAAATTCCTCAAATCCATGGTTGGTTCTAGCTCCGATTGTGATTATTCTTTCAGCAATTCCATCACCTTTGTCTAGCAAGTTTGAGTTAAATTCATCAAGATTTGGGTGAAGGGTGAAGAAGTTATCACCTTGAATATTCCAGTGAAAACCTTTCACATTAGCTGAAAAAACCTGATAAGAAGAGAGTAAAATGTTTAATTTTTGACTTAATTCTTTGAGTTCTTCGGGATTTGTGTTTAATAAGTTAAAGTTTTGCATATTGTTTTTATATTTAGTTTAAAAAGTATATTAACACTACAAATAAGATTAAGTCTTGTCAAGTTAGTAAATATTTGTTTGAGTAATATTTGATTCGCCTAAAAAGCATTTTAACTTAAAAACATGTCCACCCCAATCGCACCTCAAATAGCTCAAAAATATTGCCCAATTATAAAACCCACCAAACTCATCGGCGATGTCTGGACTATTCTAATCGTCAAAAGCCTACTCAAAGGTCAAAAAAGATTCAACCAAATCCGTGAAGAAATCCCAGAAGTTACTAGCCGAACTTTATCCCAAAGACTCAAGTTTTTATGTGAAATGCAGGTCATAACTCGCACCCAATTTGCTGAAATCCCACCCAGAGTCGAGTACGAACTTACAGATCTAGGAATGTGCTTAAAACCCGTAATTGAAGCGGTTGAAGAGTTTGGAAATAGCTATTTGTGTTAGGGTTGTTGGGTTGATTTGTTTAGTTTTTCGTTAAGTTTCCCCCAGATTTCTTCGATTATTTTTAGTCTTTGAAATTGCTCGGTTTCTTTAGGTGTTTCATTTTTCAGCTCTTTAATTTCTTTCAGATCTTCAGGTAGATTTTTGGTGAAAATGTCTTTAAATAAAGTTGTAGCTAGTTGGATTGAGAGGTTTTGTTTTGTTTCAAATTTAATTCGTGTTCTTTTTTGGAACTCCTCTTCGTTATTGTAATATTCTGCCATTTCATACCCATCATCAACAATATTCCAATTTGGAAAACTCTCACCAATCATTTTAGTTATTCTACCACTTTCTTTATCTTCCCAACTAAAACCAGCCCAATAATACAAGATAACACCCCAATAATGATAGTCAATTTTTGGAAATAAAAGACCTAGTAGTAATCTGATCCTGTTGTCAAAGCTTTCATTTTCTTGTCTTCGATATTCAGTCTGAAAAGTGTTAAAAAACCAACCGTTAAATTTGAATAACCAGAATTTTGAAACAATGTTATTGAACTTATTTTTTTCAAAATCAATGTTTAAAGTAACTCTCCAGACATTAGGGAAAAAATCCTTGATTGAAGAGTATCCAGCTGTTTTACTTTTCTCAATATTTTTAAATAAGGTATCCCAGATTGGAATTGAGTCTGCATAAAAATCAACTACCGTTTCACCTTTTTGGTTTTTTCTATCAATTTTTTCGTTATAGTTTTTTTCTAAAAATGGTTTTAGGTTAGACCAAAAGGTATAACTCATGCGATCTTTTTCTAAACTTAAAATAACGAATTTTTTGATTAAATCAGACAAACTATGCATTAAACTTGAATAATTCCACCATTTGTTTGTATCTATATTTGTATTTGCAACTTTAATTTCCCAAGCCGTAAAATGCCACTCAAAGATTTTTTGGAGAAGTGAAGATTTTTGCTCTTTTGAGACTGGGTAAATAATATTTGAAGCATTAATATTTTCCAAACTGCTGTTTAAAATTGTCAGCATTTCGTTGATAAATCCAATGGTTTCGGGGCTTTGATCGCCAAGTTTATCAAATTTGTTGGTTAAGTTTTCAGTAAAAAGTCCAACCATTAGCTGCTCTTTGCTAAAGATTTTTTGATTCTGCCTTTGGGTAAAATTCTTATTTTCTTTGGCTGAAGATTCTGAGTTTTGACTTCCCAAAAAGAAGTCTTCAAAGTAGTCCAAAACCTCCTTGTTGCTAGCAGTTCTAATTTTTTCAGCTCGATATTTATCCCGATTTAATATAAAATTAACAATCCGCATGGTTTGTACAGCCAAAAACCCAAAGCAAACAATAATAATAAGGCTGGAGAATTTATAAAAGTCTGGTTGGTTTATTTTGGAGGCTAGTACATACAAAACTGAAACAACAACAATTGAACTAAAAATTGAGCGGATTAGAGAAATTTCCTCTATTAATTTTTTGTCTAAGGTGTTAAATTCATCTCGTTTTTCAAATAAAGTTATGATCAGTGGAATCAGTAAAGTAAGCACTGCTGTAAAGGCAAATTGCACCGAATTTATGTCTTTTTCGGAGCTAATAAAATTCACTAAAAAGTCTGTTGTTTGGTTAAAAACACCCAACCAAAATTTAAAAATTAGGTTGATATAAACAAGTGTCTTTTGGTAGTCCATATTAAAGTCTGTTATTTCCATCACAATTAAGCTAATTTGACAAACTTTTTTATCCAAATCTATTTGCATTAGATAAGCGTGATTAGCTCAATGGTAGAGCATTTCCTTGACGTGGAAAGGGTCGGGGGTTCGAATCCCTCATCACGCACCAAATTGATCAATATGAACTCAACTCAACTCAATCCATCATATATTATAGCCGATCACATCAGGGCTGCTTGTTTTATTATCGCCGACGGTGTTATGCCTTCTGGGAAACAGCGAGGTTATATCCTAAGAAGATTGATTAGAAGGTCACTTTCAGCAAGTTTGAAGATGAAAATAGATATTTCTCAAAACCAATATTTTGTAGAATTGGTAGATAGTGTGATTGGAATTTATGACGGAGTGTATGATGAAATAAAAGAAAACCGAGAAACTATAATTCAAATTTTAACTCAAGAAGCTCAAAAATACCTAAAAGCGATAAACACAGGTCAAAAAGAATGGGGGAAGATTTTAAAAATCAATAGTTAGTTGCTTTTACTAAAATTAAAATTACAAAACACCTTTTTCTTTAAGCCAGTTCACAAAATTATCTGGGCATTCCATGGTTGATAATCTACTTTGTCTGACCAAAGCAAAATCGTTAAAAATTCCTAATTGCTTGATTTCTTTAAGGGTAATTTTCTGATCTTCGGTAAATTCTTTGATAAATTTTACTTTAGCGTGCCAACTAATTCCTCTTGAATCGTTTTCATCTTTTTCGGGGCTTCCAGTTACTTTAGCAAGTCCTACAATTCTAGCTTCGCCAAGTGAATGATAAATAATCATCATGTCTCCAATTTTCCAAGTTTTAATCACATTTATAGCTTGATAGCTATGCACTCCATCCCAGTTTGTTTCACCTTCTTTTTTAAAATCTTCTAAACTGTAGGTTTCTGGGTCGGTTTTAGCCAAAAAATATTTCGTAATTAACTTGCTTTTTGAGCTTTAAGGTTTCTAGCATACACAAAAGAACCAACCTGGATTATTCCAAAAAAGATTATAATTCCTGATATCAAAGGTTTTCCGACCATGGCAACATGAATGAAAATAACCCAAAGTATAAAATAGGTGAGTTTGTGAAGTTTGCTCCAATTTTGTTTAAGCTTTTTCTTAGACCAATCGTTGGAGGTTACAAATAGTGGAAAACAAAGGTAAAAAGCCATTATACCAAATACTGCAAAAGGTTCGGGTGTTTTAAAACCGTATTCTATAGTTCGAACTGTGGGTAAAATAAATGTTAGTTGGTAATGTACTGTTGCTAATAGAAACATCAACACTCCAATATGAGCTCTTGGATACATTAAAAGATTTCCAACTTGTTTAAAAATTCCCTGCAAAGAGTATCTTCGAAAAAGCCCAGGAATTTGACTAGTTAAAAAAGCAAAAACCGCCAAAGTCCCAAAAAACTTACCAATTTTATATTGATCAAAAGTATTCAAAATAAGAGGCAAAACTACCATTGCTAAAAGATTTGTATATATAAAAATACGTAAAATCCAACGCAAAATAACTTTATTAGATTTAGAATCTAGTACAAATGGGGACATCGATTTGAAATTGAAAGTAAAACCAAATTAATGTCAAGGTAAGAGTAAGGCAAATAGTATAATTTTTATTATAAAATAAAGCTTTTAAGGGTTTACAGGCTCTTAGATAGGGCTTTAAAATTTTCTTTGACTAGGGGGTTTTTTTGTGTTATGATTTGTGAATAATAAAACTAACATGTTAAATAAACTATCAAAAACAAGTTTTTGGAAAACAAACCGTTTTGCTCTTGGTGCTATTGCCTTTGTGGCAGTTTTGGCATTTGGAGTCGGTATTTTTTCTAACTACGTTACCAACCAAAAGCCAACTCAACAGGCTTCAGCTGCTACCGAGCCGGTTTGTCAGAATGTTGCAACAAACCCGACTTGGAATCCATATCCTATCAACACGACTTCTCCGAATCCAATTTTCCCGCCATCAAATTGTCAGGATATTCCTTTATTAAGCTTTTTTCCTGTAAACACAGGTGCTGGAAATCCGAGAGAGAAGAATCTCTTGAGTAGTCAGTCTTTTTCTATTCAAGCTTATTACAACAATGGAGCAGTTCCAACTGCAGGTAAAATTCAAGACCCAAGACTAAAAGTTCAATTTGCTAAAGTTTCTGATACTAGATACAAAATCTCAGCTACTTTAAGCGGAAGTAACTCTGGAACTGCAACTTCAGCTCAAAAAGGGGGAGATTTGTTTGTAAATGTACCAGTTGGAGCTAAATTTGATATCGTAAAAGATAGTACTTACCACTGGCCAGATAGAATAGAGAGAGACGAAGAAACTCAATCTAATGGAAGACGACCAAATGATTTAATTGCCGACAATGTTTCCGGAACCAATGTAAGTAATAAAATTTATAGTTCTTTTGAAGGAAAAACACTCTCTAGTACTGATGGTTTTCAAATCAAATCTGATGGTTTAGAAGCAGGATTTTTGGGCTATGGTTATGTTTTAACTCAACTTAGTGTGAACACCAACCCAATTGCTGCCAACAACCCACCATCAATCCCTGGTGAAGAAATCACAGTAGTGCGAGGTCAAACAGCAACTTTCACAAAAACAACAACTCCAACAGATCCAGACGGAGATTACCCAGTAAGTCTTAA
>JBIKIW010000049.1:0-9533 GCA_044361365.1 Limisphaerales bacterium
TTCCCCACTTCGTGGGACCCCTGTAGGTATCAAACCCCAGGGCAAAGCCCTGAACCCAAAATTCTTTGGGTCCCCGACGCAGAGCGTCGAGGTATTTTCTACGAATAAAAAAATAGCTTTTTTGGCTGTAACTATTATTTTATCTACTTCGGCTTTAATATTAATATATTTTACCTATTCTAGGTACACCTTGATTGCTTTGTCTGTTATTGGCGGGGTTTATTTAGGATTTTATTTATATGCAAAAACCGATAATTTTAAGTGGTTTTTTAAGTTTATTTTTGGTGGGATTTTATTTTCTCCGGTGTTGCTTTTAGTTATTTTAATGACTTTTTTTAACGCCCAATTTATCCAAAACTTATCTGGTCCAGTTTCGATTATCAAACCATCTTCAACCACTCAACATTACCGACAAAAAAACATTGCCCTAGAAATAATCACCAAAAATCCCAAAAATTTACTAATTGGCTATGGTCTTGGACAATCTGGTCCTACCGCTCAAAAAAGTTATAATTTAGACCCAAATAGACCTATTATTAAAGAAAATTACGCCATTGCAGACAAATATCTTACAATCAGAGAAGAGGTAGCTATCCCAGAAAACTGGTACTTTCAGCTGGTTTTAAATGGTGGGATAATTTACTTTTTTGTTTACATAACTATAGTTATTGAACCTTTAAAAGGTTTATTTGGTGAGATAATCAACTTGGGTAAAAGAAAGATTGACTGGACCAATATAATTTTTGGACTTGGATTTTTTGGTGTATTTGTGGGCAATCTTTTTTTGCATGTTTGGGAAAACCAAGCAGTTTCAGTTTATTTTGTGCTGATGTATATTTATTATCAGGTGGTGAAGGCGACTAAAGTGGAATTAGAGTTCTTTTTCTTATAGAACCTATTTGAAAACTAATTCGAGCAATGAGCCATTAAATAGTTTTTCCCTGATAAGGGGAGTGTCCGCAGGACAAGGGGTTTATGGTAATTTAAAGTGAAGATGAAACCCACAGTCCCGTTGGGACAGCTCCCTTATCAGGGAGCAACTAGCTATTTTTGGTCTGTTTTAGGGGATAAGAAATCAAATGAGTTCTATAAGATTATTTTTAAATGACAAATGGCGAATTAAAATTCGCCTCTACGATATTAGACTTATTTCACTAAAAATACAACCTGTAATCAAAATTGTTGACATATACAAGGGTGACACACACTTTAAATAATTACCTTTAAATCTTTATCCTTGATTTATAATTTACCATTAACAATTTATAATTTGATCCCTCGATTGACTTTTTTAAAAAATACAAATCATCTTAAGGTCTGATTTAATTAACTTTATAAATGTCACACAATTTGTGATCTTATAGACTAATATAATACCAAACAAATTTTATGTTTAAGAAAATATATCTTACACTAGCTTTAATAATTGCTACTATTTCAACCCCAATCTATGCTCAAAGTGGTAGCTCAAGCAGTCAGTCTTCCAATTCCTCAGAGGCTAGCTCGAGTCTAAATTCTAGCTCGGTTTCATCTCAAAGTAGCTCCAACTCTTCTTTGGAAAATCAAAATTCTAGCACATCCAGTAGTTTTTCTTCAATTAGTAACGAAGAATTGGTAGCTCAAACCAAAAATGACGAACCAAAAGAAGTTCCAAAAGTTGACCTAAAACCAACTTCTATCCGAAAACGACAATTGTTAGTATCCTTAAAAACCCCAAAGACCAACAAAGACCTAGAAAACTCTTTAATTAAAAAAGACCCAACTAAACCTTCTCCAATCAAATCAAATTCAGACGAACAACCAGCTCAAGCTTCAAACTTACTCTTGGTTGAAGTCAAAGCAGATGAAAATTTAAACAACACAGCTCAAAAACTTAAAGACCTTCCAGAAGTTGAATCTGTTCAAACGAACAACCCTTACCAACTCGACAGTCTCACTCCAACTACCAACCCAAATTACACTTCAGACCAATGGTATCTTAAAGATAGCGGCACCTTTCCAATCGGAACATACACCCAAAGTGCTTGGCAAACAGTTGCAACTGCTCTTGGAAATAGTAATTCAGGTGGTTCAAGCTCGGTTAAAATTGCCATCATCGACACTGGAGTAAACACAACTTTAGCTGATTTTGCTGGTATAAATGTTGCTAACCCATCCAGATTTTTCAGTAAACCTAGTACCTGTAATCCCTTAGTTGGTGAAATATTTTTGGCAGGTCCATTTGAAGGTAATTATTATATTTGTCGCCAAGATGGTAGTCAATACGATGAAACTGGACACGGTACTGCGGTTGCGGGGGTTATTTATATGCAAAACAACTCAACTCAAGGAGTTGGAATTGCTCATCAAACCACTTTAATGCCGATCGCTCTTCATGGAGATGCATTTAGCACCTACGGAGTAGCCAAAGCCATTCGATATGCTGTAGATAATGGAGCAAAAGTAATTAATCTTTCTCTTGGAACTCCCTTTAACGATATTCCTGTACAAACAGAAATCAACTACGCCATCAGCCAGGGTGTAAGTGTGGTAGCATCAGCCGGAAACTGTGGCGACAAGACTGGAGGTGAGTGTTATACATTTTTAACAGATGTTGATCCTGAATATCATGTACCTGCAAATATTATCAGCTATCCTGCCGCTTACCCAGATGTAATTACGGTTGGAGCTGTTAATGCAAACGGAACTAAATCCAGCTATAGTACCGCTGCAAGTTATGTGGACTTGGTTGCACCTGTTGGAGAAACTGAAGTTTCTGGAGGAGCTGTTTACACCCTTTGTGGTAAAGTAGATTATGTTGATAGTGAAGGAAAAGGTAACCCTTGCACTGGTAAAACACTAGGCGACGGATCTTTTTGGACAGGTACAAGTTTTGCTGCTCCTGAGGTTGCTGGCGCGATTGGGCTGTTGAGAAGTAAAAATGATGGACTGGATTCTTTTGCCATTAGATATTTACTTACTAGATCTTCTTCAGATTTTTACGGATATAGTTTTAATAACAATACTGGCTGGGGTCCGTTAAAAATAGACGAGGTTGTTAAATTATCTATTTTAAATCAGTTCGGATCTTCTGGCCCTTCTGGAGGTTGGTCTGATAACAACATTTACCCTCGTATGGTGGGAGATATGAATAATGACGGCAGAACAGATATAATTGGATTTGGCTATGGCGGTGTACAGGTTAGCTATCAGAATGTAAATGGTACTTTTGCTGGTGCTGTAACAGTGTATAATCAGTTCGGATCTTCTGGCCCTTCTGGAGGTTGGTCTGATAACAACATTTACCCTCGTATGGTGGGAGATATGAATAATGACGGCAGAACAGATATAATTGGATTTGGCTATGGCGGTGTACAGGTTAGCTATCAGAATGTAAATGGTACTTTTGCTGGTGCTGTAAATTCAACAGGACAATTTGGTCGATCTCCAGATTCTGGTAACTGGAGTAACTTTAGGAAATATCCAAGATTTGTTAAAGATATGAACAACGATGGCAAAGTCGATGTAATTGGATTTTATTACACAGGGATAATAATTAAAAATTATTAGTTATGAAAATATTAGTGACAGGTGGTGCAGGTTATATAGGATCTCATTTGGTAGTCCAATTACTTTTAAAAAATTATGATGTAATTATTGTTGATTCTTTGGAGAAAAGTGATATAAAAACTTTAAAAGCTATAAAAAAAATAACAAGTAAGAAATTTAAATTTATTCAAGGTGATTTAAAAGACAACAATTTTTGTAAAGAATTTATAAAAGAAAATATCCCTGATACAGTAATACATTTAGCTGCTTACAAATCTGTTTCTGAGGGTGAAATTTATCCTGATTTATATTATGCTAACAATGTTGTTGCCACTCAAAATTTAATTGATGCAATGGTGGAAAATAAAATAAAAAATCTAATTTTTTCATCGACTGCTGCTGTCTATGGTCAAGTTGAAGATAAAGACTTGCCTTTAAATGAAGAAAGTATAGTTTCGCCAATAAATGTTTATGGAAAAACTAAGCTAGAAATGGAAAAAATTGTTAAAGAATATGCACTTAAATATGGACTTAATGCAACCTGTTTTAGATATTTTAACGTTGTGGGTTGCCATGAATCAGGTTCAATGTGTGAGGACTTAAAATATGCAACAAATTTAGTACCCGTTGTTATGAAAACATTAATTGGTATCCAAGATAAAGTGTATCTTTTTGGTAACGATTTTGATACCGCTGACGGCAGTCAAGAAAGAGATTATATCGATGTGAATGATCTAGCAGACGCACATATAAAAGTGATTGAAAAAAAAATGAATAGTGGGGGTATGGAAGTATTTAACTTGTCAACTGGTAAAACCATCAGTTGTTTGAAAATATTTGAAATTTGCCAAGAAGTAAGTCGGATAAAGCTAAACTGGGAAGTTTCAGATAGGAGGTCAGGTGACCCTGTAAAAGTTTATTCATCATATTTAAAAGCAAAGAATATTTTAGATTGGAATCCTAAATTTAATATTCAACAATCTATAAATAATCAGTGGCAGTTTATTTTGAAAAACAATGATTTATAAAAAAACTTTCCTTCTTATATTGGGGCTAATCTTAAAATTTGGAGCTATCTTGCTGGGTTTTCTTATAACTAAGATAATTTATAATTTTGACGAAAATAGCCTTACTCAATACAACTCAATAGTAGCTTTTACCAGCATATTATTATCCATAATCAATTTAGGAATACCACAAATAATTCAAAAGTACTACACTAAAAACGACACTAAATATAATATTGCTGATATTTGGACAAGTTTAAACTTTCTTAGGCTAATAAGTTATTTTTTTGGTATTTTAATTATCTTGTTTAGTCTTAAATTTTTAAATCTAGGTGACTTATTTAGCATTTTGGGAATTTTTACTATGCAATTTATACTCCTGGCAGACATAAATTTCAGGTCTGTTTGTGATGCCAATAATAAGAGCTGGCAATTTTCCATAACTGATTTTTTTTCTAAATTATTATTTTTAATATTGTTATATCTAGGTTCGATTAATAAGCAAAACAATCTTAATTATTACGTATACACAGGGCTTTTTGTTTATATCATTTTTATTTTACTAGATCAGTTTATTCACAGAAAGTCAGTTTTTTTTAGTAGTGTTAATTTTTCTTTTTTAAAAGAAATTTTTCCCGCACTGATTCATTTATCAATTTCAGGGATAATTTTTAGTTCGTATATAACAACAGATCGACTTTTTATAAAATATACAAGTTCCGACTATGCTTTAAATAGCTACTCTTTAGGCTACAAATTATTTGAGACGTATGCTGTTGCATCAGGTATTTTAATGCCCATTCTAGCAAGTAGTGTTAAAAAAAATATTGACCTCCAAAGGTTGTATTTTCTTGATAAATTGAAACACTCTTTCCTCAAAAAGATTAAAATAAAGTATTTAAGTATAGCCGAATCTCTAATGTTAAGTTTGTCTTTAGGCTTAGGGCTGAGTCTGTCTTCTTTTGTATTAAGCCCATTTATATTAAAGTTTTTAGACCCACAGAATATTTTTATCGAATCAATAGATTACATTAAAATTTTATCTATTGCACTGATTTTTTTACCGTCGATATCTCTTTTAGCTTTTTTAATCATTTTTTTGAATAAAGAGCAATACGAGCTTTACACTGGAATTATTATGATGGCTGTAACATTAAGCCTTTACTGGATTTTAATAACTAATTATGGTGGCTATGGTGCTGCTTGGGCTACTACTGTAGCAACTATTTTTGACTTATTTATATTAAAAATATATTTTCTTTATAAATCAATAAAAAACTATGACTAAATCAAAGTCTTCAATTTCAGTAGTTATAAACACTTTAAATGAAGAAGCAAACATTCAGTATTGCCTAGAATCAGTGAGCAATTTAACAGATGACATTATAGTTGTTGATATGCATAGCGACGATAGGACTATAGAGATTGCTAATAAATACAAGGCTAAAGTTTTTAAGCATAAAAAAATAGGTTATGTAGAGCCAGCAAGGCAGCTTGGCATCTCAAAAGCGAAATTTGATTGGATACTTGTTTTAGATGCCGATGAGATACTCACCTCAAAACTAAAGCATGAGTTAATAAAAATATACAATCAAAATAAATATGATGCAGTTAGTATCCCCTGGTCTAATTACATGCTAGGTCACAAAATGCGAGCGACTGGATGGGGTGCCTTGCAAGATACACATGTAAGGTTTTTTAAAAAGTCTAAGATTAATTTTTCAAGTGAAATACACAGCTCAATTGAACCAAAAAAAAATGCTAAAATATTTTACATAAAAGAAGAGGAAAAGTCTGTGCTACATTTCCCTAATTTTAACATAGAAAGTTTTATAGATAAAACCAACCGATATACAACAATAGAAGCTGAAAATATTTTTGATGGTATAAAAAAACCATACTCTAAATTTAAACCATTTAAACAATTTTTATTACGATATATAAAGCAAAAAGGTTATAAAGATAAATGGATAGGTTTATTTTTATCAATTAATATCGCATATTATTATTATCTAGTTAATCAAAAATACAAACTAATGCTAAATTACAAGTCTAAAAATATAGAACTTGAAACTAAAAAAGTCAGAGATAGGGTATCTAAAGAGTTAGGTAATTTGTAAATAAAAAATAGCCTGATCTCCACGACCTTCTTCGTTTAAAGAATCTGCTTTATTTTTAAAGTCTTCAATTTCTTTTACATCAAACAGATTCATGTTGTTTAAATATGATTCAGCTGAATGAAGTGGTATATTTTTTTTATATTGTTCACTCCCCATAAATTGAAATTCCGAAGAATCATAAATTACTTTTTTTACTGTAAAACCAGTTTTTTCAACTAGGTACTTAAAACTTTTTTCAGAATGTAAATACAAATGTCTAGGGGCGTCTAATTGAACCCAATCAACTTTATAATTATCCCACGCAAAAGATGAGCATAGGGGTATTCTAATTATTAAATATGAGTTTTTGTTTAATAAAGTTTTAACATCTAGCAAGGTTTTCTCTTGATTTGGAATATGCTCCAGCGAGTGATTCATTGTGATAATATCAAATTTTTCTTTGATTTCTCCGGTATCTTTTTTTAAAATCTTTAAATTATCGTCATAAATAATATCTTTGTCTACATTTGGATCAATTCCAGTTAAATTTCTAAAGCCGCTATTTCTTAGTCTATAGAGCATTTCACCCTTGCCACACCCGATATCTAAGATACTATTTTCTTTATTTAAAGTAGGTATATTAGAAAATAAATATATTTGTGAATTTTGCAAAATCTTACTTGTTAGGAAATTTCTCCAAAAAATAATATAATTGTCTCTTAAATATTTAAGAGTATTTTTTAATTTGTTTTTGTATAGATTTGCAACACTTATATTTAGACTGTAGTAATCGTCAGAGCTGTAAAACCTCGATAGGTTGTCAGGTATATCGAGTATTTGTAAGCATTGGCAGTAGCTACATTGAAAATAAGTAAATATATCATTTGTACCAAACATCATTTCTTTTGCATCAAAAACCTGATTTTGATTTGATTCACCGCAAATCCTACATTTTGTGTTAGTCATATTAAATGAATAATAAATACCTTACAATAACTGTCAAAAAAACTTATTTGCTTAGTAATAAATCTAAATTATAAACAAATACCATCTATAATCGCATTGGTGATCCAGCCAAATTCTTTAAATTTACCTTTCAATAAAAAACCTAAGCCCATTCTAGTGAATTGATAAACAATAGCAAAAAAAAGAAACTGAGGATAAAATTCCTTATAAAAAGCGATTTTATTTCTAAAAATATAGTAGATTTTATTTCTTGATATTTTATCGCTATTTACGGAGCCAGTATGAGAAACAACTGAATCAACACAAACTTCTACATTAAGATTTAATTTTTTAATTTTTGTAGCTAAGTACAACTCCTCAAAAAATAGAAAATACTTAGTTGGCAAAGCAAAATCAGGCTTTAAAACATTAAAGTTTAAAAATATTGCTGAACCGTCAATTGTATAACTTGGGGTTTCTACAATAATCTTATCAATTTGTTTCTGACTTTGGTTATCGTAAGTTAGCTTATTGGTGTTTCCATTAATTAATTTTAAACTCGAACCGAAAAAAGACTTGTTACCTTCTTTGACAACAGAGCCAATCATGGCGAGCTTCGATTTTTTTTCAGAAAATACAACAAGATTATTTAGAGACTCTCTATTAGGATTTAAATCATTATTTAGCAGCCAAGCAAAATCCGCTCTTTCATATTTTTTCATTTTATCGATACCAAAATTAAAACCTCCTGAAAAACCTAAGTTTTCACCGGTGTTAACAATAAATACTTTTTTTTGTTTTAAACTTACAAAATCTTGATTCAAATATTCTACATCGTATTTTTTAGAAAACTCTGTTTTTAGTATTTGCGAGGGATCGTTATCTATCAAGACAATATTAAAATTGGAATAATTTAAATTTAAAGAAGATTCAAGGCAATTAAAGGTTTCTACAGGAGACCCGAAGTGCAGTATAAAAATGTTGACTTTTGGTTCTTGTTGCATAAATTTTATTGAGTTTCAAACAATTTTACGATTTGCTGTTCTAAGTTTCTCGGAGAATATTTTTCTCGGAGTTTTTCTTGTTTTGCATAAGACTCTTTCAAGAATATGTCGTCAAGCCTCGTTATTTCTTTTATTTTATTGTAAATTTCTTCAGAAGATTTAGGTTTAAAAGTGATTAGATGATCTTTAAAGAAGTCTTCAGATTCATTTTCTGTATAACTGACCAAAGTTAAAATTTTTGATTGCAAAAATACATTCCAAAAACTAGTTCTCCGACTGGTTAAACCTTCAATATCTGGAACTATAAAAATATCAGAACCATTTAAAACATCTTTAAATCTTTTACTTGATGGATCTATATCACCAAAAATCTGCACGCTAAGTTTTTTTTCTTCAATAAAATTTCTTAGTTTTTCTTGATAATCTTTTACTTCTTCACTTTTATTCCCGTAGTCTATTAACAAGCTGAAATCACCTAAAATATTTAATTTATATTCGTCTCTATTCATATCACTGATGGCGTAAAGCAAATATTCCAAACCATTTTTTGGTTGAATCAACCCATGAAAACAAATGTTTATAGACTTGTTAATTCTTCTGACTAAATCTTTAGTAGAATCTATGGATTTATTAATAGATACTGTATTGGTTATAGGAATAATTTTAAACCTATTGTTAATCAAATTAAATGAGAATTTCTCTGCACTTAAAACTTGTTTTTTACCCGAAAAAAATACTTTGTTTGCAAAAAACATGGCAAGTGTGTATTTAATTTTACCTAAAAATGTATAGTTATCGAACTCATGAATTGTTAATTGCAAATCAATTTTTGGAAATTTTAGCTTTATGATTATTGCCAGAATTGTTAGAAATGGAGATCTTCCTGCTTCTAAAGAACAAAACTGGATATTTACAGTTCTTGGTTTTATGCTTTTTATTATTGAAATAAT
>JBIKIW010000050.1:0-9504 GCA_044361365.1 Limisphaerales bacterium
CAATCAAAAAAAGATTTAGAGAAATATGTATTTGACTTAGAGACAGATTTGCTCCATATTATCAAAATCTATATTAAATACCTGAAAAGTATTTCAAATTAAATTTTAACTGGTCTAGTCCCTAAATTAATGTTTTGTTTAGAGCTTCAGAAGGTTTGTTGTTAATCATTGAATTAACATTGTTTTTAGCATTTTGCAACATCTCACTTTCTTTCTTCAGATTATAGACTAGCACCCCTCTTTCTCCATATAGTTCTTCTAACAACTTTAATGTTTCGGCACTAAGATTTCTAATTTCAGCAATTTGTTCAGGAGTAAAATAAGCTTGCTCTTCTATATTTTCTTGTGATTTTGGAGTTTTAAAATTTTCTTGCCTACAGAATAACTTTTTTTAGCACAAAAAAATGCAGTTGTAAACCGTAAAAATGGCGACACGGTGGTCGCATCTACCAATAATTACATTAACAAATGGCGAATTAAAATTCGCCTCTACGACATTTTCGATGGAACCGTAAAGGTTTTGCTACATTTATATCACCTACTAGAACAAATTCAGGATGAGAATTTATCATTAACAATTAACCATTTATAATTATTAACTATTATTTGTTCGTTATTGATTAGCCTTTAGTCCACCAAAATTTTAGCTAGGCCTTTTATCTCAAAACTTTTATCGGTTTTGACGTCTAGCCCTTTTACCCATTTTACCTCCAGACATAATTTTGCCCAATCTGTAGCGGCTACAACTTCAGAAAATATACCCTCATTTTGTACATCGATGGTTTCGAGATCGACTTTGACCAATTCGCCAGGTTTGAAGCCTTGTTTTTTCCTAAAAGCTTGCACAGCACGCTCGAAATCACGAATATAACCAAGCACACTTAAACTTTCATCCACAACCAAATCTACCTTGATTGTGCCAAAACTAGATTCGTGAGTAAAAATTTGACCTTCGGTTTTGGATAGATCTTTTTTGAGTAAATTACACTCACCAATTACAATTTCTAAAAGTCCAGAATCAAGATTAAATGAACTAAAATCAGCATAAAGTGGTTGTCTTACCCTAATATTTTTTTCTTTACGAACACCGTGAATTTCGCTTACAATTTCACGTAATTTTTCCATGTCAGCCAAAATTTGTTGCTCCTTTTTAGTTAGATCAGAAAGAGCAGGAAAATCTGTAAGATGAACAGAGTTAAAGTCTGAATTATCTCTTAAAATAGACCACAATCGCTCAGAGTTAAATGGTTGTAAAGAAGCCGTAACAATCGCAAAAAGCTTAATACTTTCCTTGATGCAGCTTGCCACTTCTAGCCCGTGGGTTTCTAAAAGATCTTTACTTCGGCGAATATACCAGGTCGAAAAATCTCTAATATATGGGATTACCAGCCTACTAGCTTCGGCGATTTCATATTTGGAAAGATGCTCGTCGATTTGTTTGGCATAGTTTTGAGTATAAACTTTCCACCAAATGTTAAGTGGGTGCTTGTAATGTTCAGGCAAAGCTCGGTGTTCTTGTTGACCCAAAACGAATGAAATATATTGGCTACTGTTGCTTAAAAGTAGCGTGGTTTCACGGAAAACCGTTTGCAGATCGGTATCTTTAAAGTTTAAACCTTCAGCATTTAAAATGGTCGAAGAAAGTAGATAATTTCGCACACTATCAGCTCCAAATTTTTCGATTAAAGCAGCAGGATCTGTGTAATTTTTCTTGGATTTACTCATTTTCTTGCCATCTTCAGCCAAGATCATACCAGTAGTATTTACATTTTTGAAGGCAGGTGTATTAAAAATCCCTGTAGATAAAACATGCAAAACTCTAAACCAACCTCTAGTTTGGTCTTGTCCTTCGGTAATCCAATCAGCTGGTAGATTATTTTCCACAAAGGCTTTGTTTTCAAACGGATAATGCCAAGACGCAAAAGGCATTGAGCCACTGTCGCCCCAAGTATCAAGCACATCTTTAATTCTGTAATAAATATTACCAACTTCATCTTGTAGGATAATCTGGTCGATATAAGGTCTATGCAGGTCTAAAAGTTTGATACTTCCTTGTGGTTTGAACTCACCATCATTTTCAGCTACAGACTTGTAGAAATAGAAATTTTTGGTGACTTTTTTACTTTCTGGATGCAAAGTTAATAGCCAAGTTGTCCACATTTTTTGTTCTTCTTTGGTGAAAAGCGGTTGAACATTTTTGTATTTGTTAAATAATTCCAATATTTCTTCTAGGATTTTCTGGGCAAATTCAGCAAAAACCTGCATATTTAATTCTTTCAATTTTCGCATTTCCATGAGGTTTTTGGAGCGATAATTGACTGCATTTATGCCAAGTGGGAGCTTGGTTTGAGAGTCGCCTAAAATTACAGTGTGTCCATTTTCATACAGTTCTGGAGTAAGATCAGAAATATTTATAAGTTTATAAATTGGATTAACGGCGTATTTTTCAAGCTTTTCAAGACTATCGATAAACAAGGTTTTGTCTCCACCTTCAGTTTGCCAAATTGGAATCGGCGTTCCCCAATAGCGAGATCGGGAAATTGACCATTCTGGAGCAGTTTCTAGTCCTTTTCCGAATCTTCCATGTTTTAGCTTCTCTGGGTGCCAATTGATTTCTTCGTTGATTTCGAGAGATCGAGACCGTAATTTGGTTTCAGCGATAAACCAACCTTCTTGGGCTGAGTAATAAACTTTTTTACCATCACGATCATAAATTGGAACACGGTGAGTGTATAAAATTGTAGTAAATAAATTACCTTTTTTGTTTAAAATATCACTAATAATCGAGTTTGCCTCCAAGTAATTTTTACCAAAAGCTGGACGCACTTCGGGGTTTAAATCGTCCCTCATTTCGCCGTATTCGTTTAGACAAGTAAGCACTGGCAAATTCCATTTTTGCTTTAGATCAAAGTCATCTTGCCCATATGCTGGAGCAATTTGCACAACTCCGGTTCCTTCTTCATCGCTAACGTAATCAGCGGTATAAACTTTAAAAATATTAGCTTTTTCCTCATACGATTCAATCTTTTGGGTTGGTTCAAAAAGTGGTTGATACTCCAAACCTGCCAAATCTGAACCCTTAAAACTGACAACTTTTATAATATCCACCCCAAGTTTTTGGAAATACTGACTAGAATCGGTAGATTTTTGAAGCTCTTCTTGAAGTTCTGGTGAGTTTATCACTGCTTCGTGAAGTTGAAGCGACAAAATCGGCACGGCTTTTTTTTCGGAAAGTAAAACCATTTCAGAAGTTGCTCCCAAATAATATAGTGAATATTCAATCTCAGCTCCAATCGCCAAAGATACATTGGCAGGAAAAGTCCAAGGTGTAGTAGTCCAAGATAAAAGACTAACCGGGAAATTGCTAGCCAAAATCTTTTGCAATCTGTTAAGTGTGTCGATGTTTTCTAAGACAATTTCGTATTGAGCTTTAAGGTGTTTTAGCTCTTCACTGGCTTCTACTTCGGTATGAAAATTATCCCAGTCAATGGCATCAAATTCAGGCAAACCGCTTTTGATAATCTCATCTAGCCTAGTTTTTTTACCTACTGCTCCTTTTTCTAAAGTTGCTACACGTTTTTCAATATCGGCTTTGTATCTAAGTTGTTCAGAGTAGTTAAACGAAATTTGCTCCAAAACTTTGCTAAGTAGTTTTTTAGCGGAATCAGGTTTTACTTTAAAGCGAACAATTGGGGAATTGATGGTTTCATTTTCGTATTTTACCTCCATGGCTACATCTGTGTGCGAAAGTGGCACTCCAACCGATGGTGAATACAAACTAATTCGATAATCCTTAAAAAGCAATCCTTTTTGCCAAAGTTGACCAAGTCCCCACCAAACTGACTCAATGTACTCGCTATCCATGGTGCGATATTGATCATCCATGTCCACCCAACGCCCAATTCGCTCGATTACTTTTCGCCATTCGCCATCGTAGGTCATCACTTTATCTCGGCAAATTTGATTAAACCTCTCTATTCCGATCGTATTTTCAATCTCTCGTTTGTCCTCAACATTTAGCTCTTTTTCGACAATTTTCTCGATCGGCACTCCATGACAATCCCAACCCCAACGCCTTGGCACATATCTTCCTTTTTGAGTTTGGTATCGCAAAACGGTATCTTTTACCTGCGAAATCATGATATGACCCCAGTGAGGTAAACCGGTGGCAAAAGGTGGGCCGTCATACACCACAAATGGTTTGTTGGATTTGTTTTTTTCTACAGATTTTTCAAAAATTTTATTTTCCCGCCAAAATCGCAGGACGTCTAATTCGGAAGTTAGCATATAAGTCTAATTAAGATGGCAGAAATCTGGGAATGTCAAGAATTATTGATTCCCGTCGTTTCTCTCCTCGCCACCCCCTCCGCCAACCACTTCGTTCTGTCGGCTTCCCCCGGGTGGGGAATTTGCTTAGGTTTGATAACTTCATTGTAAAATTTCCAGATATTCTAATAATACATTTTACCATCTTTCGGGTGAAACCACTCATCATAATTTCCACTTTCTATAGAACCCATTTGAAAATTAATCCGAATAAACACAGATTTAAATAGTTTTGCTCCTTTCAAGGGAAATGTCCGCTGGCCTTAAGGTTTTGTGGAAATTCAAGGCTTAACCAAACCCACAGTCCCGTTGGGACAACTCCTCTTTGCAGGAGAGCAACTGACAATTGATACCTCAAATTAGGTAAAAATAATCAAATAGGTTCTATAAAATCAGCTATCTCAAACTGTCTATCTTCAAAAAACAGTAAGTATTACTTTGTTAATAGTTTTACCCTTACACAAATACGACTATCAAAAAAACCTCAACTCTTCCACCAATTCTGTCGCCAATCTTGGATTTTTTTGTGATCACCATAAAGCAAAACCTCTGGGACGGCGTAATTTTGCCAAACTTCGGGCCTAGTAAACTGAGGATGCTCGATAAATGGTAAAATATTTTCTCTCCAAAAATTATCATCAAAAGGATTAAAAAGGTCTAAACTCGTCGTTTTTGAGATGTCTTCTTGAGCCACTCCTTTTGCCTTAGCCATCTCCATTTTCCTCTTTCCAATCACAAATTCAGCCTGCTCGGAGTAGGCATTTAGTTGCCTAGAAAAAGAATCGTGTAAAATCGAAGTATCTTTAGTTACAAAATCTGGTAAAAGCCTAGAAACCGCTTCCACAAGAGCCATAGCTGGTACCTCCCCACCGTTTGTTACAAAATTTCCAATCGATAACTCCAAATCAACAGCTTCCGAAACCCTAGCATCAAAACCCTCGTACCGCCCACATAAAATATTGATTTCATCAAAACTCGTAGCAAGCCACTCTGCAACTGGCTGTACAAGCGGAAAACCTCGCGGAGTAAGCATTACCGTCACTTTTGGCTTAGTATAACTAGGACACATATGAGTAGCTGCATCAGTTCGAAGATGATTTTTCCACTTATCGAAAAAACGACTATTATTTGGGTAAATTCTATCGTATATTTGCTTTTCTGAATTTGGCTTGAACAGACAAGAAACCGCCTTATATTCACTTAAAGCCCGAAAAATCTGATCTGGCTGTAGCACCATTCCACTTCCACCTCCAAAAGGCTTGTCGTCAGCTTGCTTATAGCCCCCTACCCCAAATTCCTCCCGCCAATTCACCATCTGGTAGCTTATAATTTCTTTAGCAACACCGCGGGCGATCAAGGAGGTTTCCCAAAAAGACTCAAAAATCTTCGGTTGTAGGCTAAAAATTCGATAAAACATGAGATTTGATTAATCACACAAAAAAACCTATATTAAAACCCCTTGTCAATTTTTCGAACTTAATTTGATTCGTCTGTAGCGGCGAGCCTGTCTCGCCATCATTGGATAATAACTTTGTGACTTTAATTTAATATATCGTTGTAGAGGCGATCACGGATCGCCATTTTTCTTTTAAAACTCTGTATCATTTAATTTATAATTTATCATTAACCATTTATAATTATTATCTATTATTTGTTCATTATTAATTAACTCTGATTCCCGTCGCCTGGTGCCACATAATTTGATGAGGGAAGCCAGAGGCATTCCCCTACGGTAATTTGACGGCGACTTCCCCACGCCCCTCCGTGATCCGCTTCGCTCTCACGGTATCCCCCGGGTGGGGACTTTACTTGATATTTTAGGGAAAAATGGCGAATTAAAATTCGCTGCTACGAAATTAATATGGTAAAAGCAAGTCAACAATTTTCCATTTCCTTAAAAGAAGTTATGGTTGACTGGATATATTTGGAGTACTGACATATTCAACAATGGAACCGTAAAGGTTCCGCTACCGTTATATTATAATTATACCCATTTCACTAAACACCAACCTAACTTCAAATTGAAACTAAACTCAAAATTCCCCTTTTGATACCAAGTGCAGTTTGGACTTGTTCCAAACGACCTTCGGGGCATGACGAAAGGGGTGGCAGTCGCAGTACTTCCGGGGTATGTTTGTGGTAGTGGTTAGCGAAACTAGTATAAGTGTTCAATAATTCTCTATAACTCTCACCTACATTCCAAACGGATAATGTTCGTAATCCAAAACCTTAGACTCACGAATTTGTACAAACGCTTTAGAATAAACCTGTAAAATTTCTAAAGAATTTGTGAGTTTATTTTTGATATAAAAATCACCTTTATTAGAAGAATCCAAATCTTGATCATTTAGTACATTTTCCACATCACGCACAATTACATGGTTTGGAATATAGCACATATAATTATTTTTGCTGCTAAAACTTCTTAGTTCACTAATGGGATAAGTTCCACCTCGAGACGCTGAAACCCCAACAATCAAGGCAGGTTTATGTCCAAGTTCTGTAGGTTTTGTGAAGTGAAAAAAATTCACCAGCTTGGCAGGCACAGACCCATTCCACTCAGGAGAAACTACCACCAAGCTATCAGCTTCAACCAAAATATCCTGAATAGGTTTCCAGGTTTTTTGCCATTTAGGATTGTTATCCCAAAAACTTTCATCCCAAAAAGGAAGCTCCATTGTAGCCAAATTAATAACTGTAGCCTGAATGTCAGCAAACTTGTTTTCTAATTCAGTTTTGATATAGCTAGCAACTTTAAAAGATTGTGAATTTAGACGATGACTGCCTGAAACGATTGCGATTTTCATAGTAAATATAGAGTTATGATAATATATACAAATAGTATCTACTCCTTGACAAGAGAGCTGTCCCAACGAGACTCAGTGTTAACACACTTTAAATTACCACAAAATCCCAAGGCGAGCGGCTTTTAAATTAAAACGCTTTTAAAATTCCACCCTTTCCAGTTTGCTCGATTTTAGGGTTTCCTTGGTAGCGTACTGGTGAGCTTCCATTTAGTTCGGCAACCAATTTTTTTTGTACATTTAATTCCACTCCACCCTCACCTTCAGTTTTAATTTGAGCGTTTTGAACTTCAAAATTACGCAATAGAGTTCTGCCTGAATCTTTAGTATTTACGGTCAAGTTTTCCCCCGTTCCAATCAAACTAATAAAACCTTCACCTGAATGACTAATATAAACATTTTTAGCATTCAATATTTCCCCAGAAAAGGAGGTATCTGAACCAAAATCAATGCTAAGGTTTTGCCCTGTAAACGAAGATAACTGAACTTTAGCTTTGCCGCCAATTTCTAATTCTTCTAGGTTCTTGATGGTTAAAATGATATTTGGTTTGCTGGAATCTCTAAACTGATTAAAATCCACCAGAGTATCTCCGGCTTTTTCTACAGAAATAGTTTTGCTGGTTTTTTTGATTGCAATAGTTTTTAAAAAAGCTTGAGGAGCTTCTACCCGAATGGAATCTTTCTCACCTTGCAAAATAGTAACATATGCGTCTATATCTATCTTAAATTTAGTATAATTTTTATCGTATTTTTCTTCCAAAATCTTGCTTGAAGAATTACTCGGAAGTATCACATAACCAGCTGAAACCAAAAAAGCAGGAACACTAAAAATAACTATTAAAAATACCAAAGTAGCTACTATTTTCCAGTTGCGATTCATATCATATAAAAGGTTGATATAAAATTAGTCTATGGCAAAACCAAAAATGTCAATCGATTTTAGTTAAATCCCCCAACTGTGAAAATCGGCACTTAATAAATATCAATGGAGTAAAATTTTAATTCTGCATTGTGAAATTTTATGTTCTAGTAGTAATCAAGTTATCCTCTTGAAATATCTAAGAAAGAAAGTCAATCTGCCTCCTAAGAAGACCAAATACTTTTGACAATTTTATGACAAAAACTAAAAGCTTAAAGCTAGATGTCCCAATATCAAATTATTTTATTTTATAAGTTTTTTCCGCTCCAAGATCCAATTTTAGCTAGAGATCATCAGCTCAAAATCTGCAAAAACCTAGAATTAAAAGGTCGTATTTTGGTTGCTAAAGAAGGAATAAATGGAACTTTGGAAGGTACTACAGAAAACATCAAAACCTATATAAATTGGATGAAAACTCAACCTGATTACGCTGATATTTTATTCAAAAAAAGCTTTGGAAATGGCAACAACTTCCCTAAACTATCAATCAAAGCCCGCAAAGAAGTAGTGGCTTTAGATGCTCCCGAAGAGATTTTGCCGTGGCAAACTACCGGGAAATATTTAGAATCTGAGGAATTACACAAATGGTATCAGGAAAACCGTGAATTTTACCTCGTAGATATGCGAAATGATTATGAATACAAAGTTGGACATTTTAAAAATTCTATTGGACTGATGAACCTCAAAAACTTCCGAGATTTACCCAAAATTTTACCAGAAATAGAACACCTTAAAAACAAAACTGTGGTCACTGTTTGCACTGGTGGAATCAGGTGTGAAAAAGCTACAGGGTTTTTGATTAAGCACGGATTTACTGATGTTTATCAGCTAAAAGACGGAATCGTGACTTACATGGAGAAGTATCCTAACCAAGATTTTTTAGGCAAACTTTATGTTTTTGATGGAAGGTTGGTGATGGGTTTTAATTTAGATTCCCCAGAGCATCAGGTGGTAGGAAAATGCGACTTATGCGGAGTTCAGAGCGAAAACTTGGTCAATTATTATGTCGAAAATGGAGATCGTTTGCATGGAATCGTATGCGAAAACTGTATTCACCAAAAAAAAGTGATGCTGGAGGTTTAGTTTAATAACTTGAGTTTGTTTTTCAGTCACTTATACTAGTTTCGCTAATTGCTACCACAAACATATCCCGCAGGAAGCTCAAATTTCCACCGTACGCCAAAAGAGAAATTGCTTACTCTAAGTTTCAAAGTTAATTCTGTAGAGGCGATGCCCACATAGCCATTGTTAAAATTTACGCTAAACTTCAAATTAGAGTTAATAGCCAATTATTAAGGGTGTGTATTGAAACGCCTGTCAGCTCAGTTATTTCCTCTTTACTATAAAAAGTATGGCTCTAGGCTAGAAAATAATAATCAAAATCCTTCAAAATTTTAGGTAGTTCGTCAACCAGTTGGTTTGTGGTTTTACCCCACCTCCATTCAGATTCTTTAA
>JBIKIW010000051.1:0-9480 GCA_044361365.1 Limisphaerales bacterium
TATGTTTAAGGTAGTTACGAGCCAGGGTTTTATCGTTTAAACGCATATGTTATTAAAAATTTTTAAACAGAATTAAAAGTATTAGGAATAACTAAAATTCTGTCATCAAAATTGTTGACATATACAATCCTGGAGTAATTCTATTAAAAATGAAAATAGATTAACTTTTGGCTTATTTTAGATAAAAAAAGGTAAGTGGGTTCTATACACTCAATTTATAAATGAGAAAACAACTATCTTAACTTTGAATGAATGCTTTTAGGTTCAAAATATTTTAGCTCTGATTTTGGTTCTAAATTTGACCAGAGTTAATTTTATCTATTTATTATTAAAAGAAACCTGTTTTATATGTCCAACCAAAATAATCAAAATAACGAAATAACCAACAATGATACGAACTTCAAATGGTATATTGTTCAAACATATGTTGGATTTGAAGAAGCTGTAAGAAAAGCACTAGAACTAAAAATCGACAATCTTGGACTTCAAGATAGAATTAGTGAAATCTACACTCCAATTCGAAAAGTAATAAAGCTAAACAAAAAAGGTGAAAGGCAAGAAAAGATTGAAAAAATTTATCCTGGATATATCTATTTAAAGATGCTTTTAGATAAAGAAATTGGTTATCTTATTCAAAATACCAACTATGTTTCCAGAATCGCTGGAACTGGAGATTTCGCAGTTGCCTTAGATGATGGTTATGTGGAAAAATTAAAAGAAGAGCTAATGAAAGAAAGTGAAGAAACTCAAGCCACAACTACAACCAGCTATAGACTTGGAGATTTAGTGATGGTAATCGATGGTCCATTTAAAGACATGCAAGGTAAGGTAAGTGGATTAGATACCATGAATTCCACTGTAGATGTGTTGTTAACTATGTTTGAAAGAGAAACTATGGTTACACTAGACTCTTTGGCTATCAAAAAAATGCTCTAAACAAAATATGAAGTCTGTTAAAATTTACTTGGGTTGTTCACTTACAAATTCGCCTGAAGATTTTAGAAAAGAAATAGTTGAGTTGAAAAAATTTTTACAGGAAAAGTACACTCTTTTAGAGTTTTTTTCAGATCCAATTGGAGTAAATAATCAAAGTCAAGAAATAGACTATTGCCGTCAAATTTACGAGTTTGATAAAAACTGCGTAGAGAGTTGTGATTTATTTTTAGCTGAAATTACTCACCCGTCTCTAGGTGAAGGTATGGAGCTAGCTTTTGCTGTTAACAAAAATAAGCCTATTTTAGCTATAGCCAAGCACGCTGCTCAGATTAGTCGAATGGTAGTTGGGATCACAGCCCCAAATTTTAGTTTGCTGCGATATTCAAACTCTGATGAAATTTTGCACGCAGTTGAAGCGAAATTAATCGAGCTTGGCTTGGTGTAAAGTAGCTTAAAACAGAATCAAATAGATATTCAACTCGGTTTAAATTCACTATCATTTCAATATAGATAGTGGGCATAAATATTTGATTTTGATAGGAGTTTTAGTATAGATGACAAAAAACTAAAAAAGCTAGTTTATCTATCTATGACTTTTAACACTAACCGTGTTCGGAAACTAAATAACTTTGAATTACAAAAAGGTGGGGTTATCTATTGGATGAGTAGAGATCAAAGAGTAGCAGATAACTGGGCTTTAATTCTTGCTCATCAATTGGCGGTACAGAATAATGAACCTTTGGTGGTTATTTTTTGTTTGCAGAAAGAATTTTTGAATGCTCAAAGTTGCCAGTTTGAATTTATGTTAGGTGGCTTTAGGGAAATAAAAATTGAGCTGGAAAAATTAAATATTCCTTTTGTACTTTTGGACGGAAGTCCTGAAATAGTTTTACCAGAATTTATCCAAACAAATAGGTGTGGTGGTTTAGTAAGTGATTTTTCTCCACTTAAAATTAAAAAAGAATGGCTTGCTAAACTTTTACCAAAAATTAGCATTCCTTTTTTTGAAGTCGATAGCCATAATATTATTCCGGCTTGGAAAGCTAGTAGCAAACAAGAATTTGGAGCCTACACAATTCGTCCAAAAATTCATAGATTACTACCAGAGTTTTTGACTGAGTTCCCGGTTTTAAAACCTCTCAAAACTGAGTATTCAAATTTAATTTACAAGAGTCAGATTGAGCCAAAAATTGTTTCAAACTTAGATAAATTCACCTTCAAATCTGGTAGTGAAAATGCCAATCAAATTTTGCACTCTTTTGTGAATCACAAATTAGTTGATTATAATAAAAGAAATGACCCTAATCTTGAAGTTTTATCTAATCTGTCACCTTATCTACATTTTGGACAGATTTCAGCTCAAAGAGTTGCTTTAGAAGTTATTAAAAAGTTTCCTCTATTTCCATTCGCTTCAATCAACACAGGAACAACGTTATTATCATCAAAAGATAACCCACAGTCCGAAGATGATATTACCGACAGTCAAGTTTCGGCAAATGCTTTTTTGGAGGAATTAATTGTGCGAAAAGAACTAGCCGACAACTTTTGTTTTTATAATTCTGACTATGATAATTTTGAGGGTTTGCACGCTTGGGCAAAACAAACTTTAAATGAACACCGTGGTGATGTTCGAGAATTTATTTATTCACTGGAGGAGTTTGAAACTGCTAAAACTCACGATGATTTATGGAATTCCGCTCAATTAGAAATGCTGACAACTGGAAAAATGCACGGATTTATGAGAATGTATTGGGCTAAAAAGATTTTGGAATGGACACCATCTCCCGAAAAGGCCTTGGAAATAGCAATCTATTTAAATGATAAATATGAGTTAGATGGCAGAGACCCGAATGGTTATACCGGAATTAGCTGGGCAATTGGTGGAACTCATGATCGAGCCTGGGGAGAAAGGCAGGTTTTTGGAAAAATTAGATATATGAATTATAATGGCTGTAAAAGGAAATTTGATATTAAAAAGTATATTACAAAATTTGGAAGTTCAAGTTTTAACGAGCAAGATTCCTTATTTGTTCATTAAATTGAGTATTAGTTAACAGCTTCAACTTTAATTTCTACTTCTTTTAATTCTTCTTTGATTTCCTTACCTTTTACAGTTATTAGGTTGTTTTTGCAACCAACTTCGAGTTTAGTTTCTTGTGGATTATCTAGTAGATATTCAGCCAAAGGATCTTGAATTTCTCGAGCAATTAAGCTCTTAACTTCTCTAGCTCCGTATTCCAATTTGTCTTTAGCTTTTTCCATAAGATAATCAATAATTGATTCTTTGAAAGTAACCGTTCTGCCTTGTTTAAGCATATGTTTTTGAACTTCGCTAAGCTCTTTATACAAAATCTGACGTAGAATAGACTTGGTGATTGGCCTGAAGACAATTTTACCGGTAATTCTCCCTAAAATTTCTGGTTTAATGCGTTTTTCTACTTCTTCCATTACTTGTTTTTTGATAGAATCATAATCAGTTTCAGTTTCAGCAATCTCATTTTGATCACCAAAACCGATTTTAGAGGCAAATTTATTTAGTTGATTCCTACCTAAGTTAGAAGTCATAAAAATCAAAGCATGCTCACAAGAAACAGTCCCACCCTTAGCATCCGTAATTTTACCATCTTCAAGCATCTGCAAAAGAATGTTCAAGTTTTCTGGGTGACCCTTTTCAATTTCATCAAACAATATTACTGAGTAAGGTTTTTTGCGTAAAAATTCAGTCAATTGTGGTGCATCTTCGTAACCGACATAACCAGCTGGAGCTCCTAAAAGTCTGCTCATTTGGTGTTTTTCTCGGAATTCACTCATATCTATTTTAAGTAAATATTTATTCACATCTCCATATAATTCTTGAGTCAAAACTTTTACCATTTCAGTTTTTCCAACTCCTGTAGGACCCAGTAATAAAAAGCTAGCAATTGGACCTTTGTGAGGGTTTACCCCAGCGTAACTTCTTTTCAAAGCTTGGCTAATGTCAGTGGTAACTTCAGTTTGACCAAAAATTTGGCTATCTAAAGAATTTTTTAGGTTTTTGATTTGGGTGTAAATATTAGATGTAATTCTAACCAAAGGCACTCCTGACATTTCTGAGATTACTTTTTCTAAAACATCTTTTGTAACAGTGCTGAATTTGCGAGTTTCCTTGTTTTGTACGTTTAATACTGATAGTTTTTCCTCCAATTTACGCTGATCCAATTCTAAATTTTGAGAAAGTTCTAGGTTTTGACTTAAAATAGCGTCATTTTTTTGTTTGATTAGCTCTAAAATCTGTTTTTCAACTGCTGCCCAGTCTTTTTCACTGTCTTTATTTTCTAAGTTTTTTTCTGCTGAAAAGATTCGACACCGAACTAAAGTTTCATCCAAAACATCAATTGCTTTATCTGGAAAATGCCTTTCAGGAATAAATCTAGAAGCTAGACTAACCAGCGGTTCAACCAAATCTTCAGGTAAAACACTGCTATGGTGGTTTTCATACATTGGTTTGATTCCACGAATGATATTGATAGTTTGAGTAATATCTGGTTCCTCCAATCTTACAGGTTGAAATCGCCTTTCAAAAGCTTTGTCTTTTTTAATAATAGTTCTATATTCATCTTCTGTTGTAGCTCCAATGATGCTGATCTCTCCTCTAGCAAGGGCTGGCTTAAGAATGCTAGACATGTCAGGACCGTTTCCACTCCCACTTCCACCTGCTCCAATTACAGTATGAATTTCATCGATAAACAACACAACATCTTTACTCTCAATAACTTCTTCCAAAATTCCTTTAATTCTTTGTTCAAACTCACCTCTAAAAACTGAACCCGCAACCAAATTTCCAACGTCTAAACTCAAGATTTTTTTGTCTTGCAACCATTCAGGAACTTTTTTGGAAGTAATCCTCTGAGCTAAACCTTCGGCGAGAGCAGTTTTTCCAACTCCCGGTTCACCCAAAATAATTGGGTTGTTTTTCTCTTTGCGACTAAGGATTTGAATTAGCCTGTCAATTTCTCTTTCTCTTTCAACCAACTGAAAATCTTTTTCTGCACTAACTTTTTGATTCAGATTAACCGTAAAAAATCCGAGCAATGAATCTCTACCACTTCTAACTTTTCGTTTGACCTGGTCATTGATGTTTGTAGGTTGTTCCACCTTAGATCCTTGTTGATATGAGCTAAAAATTGAGTTTAGTATTTCTTTCAATTTAAAGCTACTAGAATCGGTTAAATTCATTACTTCCTGACCGTGTGAGCGACTGGTGTCCAAAATTCCATAAATCAAATGCTCGATTCCAATATAACTATAATTAAACTGTTCAGCTATTCGAATTGCACTGTCTAAGCAAGTTTGTAACTCTTGAGTGATTTCAGGTAAAAGTGGTCTATTAGTGGCATTTGGTTGAGGTTGTTGGAATTTCTCAAAACCTTGGCGTTTAATGATTTCTAAAAGTTCTTGATTAGAAATGTTATCTATAAAAGCCATTTGAAAAGGCAAACCTTCTTGAGGTTGAGATAAAATCCCAAAAAGTAAATGTTCACTGCCGATAAAAGTATGCCCCAACTGGATAGCGATTTGTTGAGCTACAGCTAAGGCATTTTTGGCACGTGAGTCAAATTTTGGTAAGGGAGATGGCATAATAAATTAAAGTTAATTTTAGGATTTGTTATTTTAAAAATTTAGAATATTAATTATATTTAAGTTAAGTTACAATAGTTATATTTAATATATTTTCAGATTAAAAAAAATTTTAGATTTTGGCAAGTAGTATTTACGGTTGCTAATTTTAAAAGCCCGTCCTTTACAAGGACAAATAGTTGAATAAAGCAAATTAAATTTTACTAATTTTTGACAAACAAAAAAGACTATTTCTTGACTAAAGAAACTAAAAAACAGTAGTTTTACTTAACACAAACAGTATGTCAGAGCACAAGAAATCCCGCCGAAAAAATATTGACTTAGAAAAACCTCGAAAGATCGAAAATATTGATCTAGAAGAGGATACTAGCATAGAAATTCCAAAAAACAAAACTACGGATTTTAGCACGGATTCAGAAGCTCCGATGCTTGCTCTTCCCAGTGAATTTAGCAAAACTAACGTTGATCATCTTTTCATCGAAGACGGCTATTATAAAGAAAAGGATGCCAGAATAATCAAAAAAGGTTCCAAGGTAAATAACGGACTCAACTCTCAAAATTCACAAAACACAAATAAGGAAAAGAGTTTTATTGGTCGAAAAAATAGCCAATCCTGGAGTGCTAACATAACCGATCTTCGCAAAAAATTTGGATTTTCTTGGGGAAGTTGGGCCAGAAAAATCAGTATTTTTATTTTGGTATTTGGAATTTTTAGCATAACTACTGTCACTACAGTTGCTGCAGTTGCAATTGATTATTGGAAAAACACGCCTTCAATCGATCGTTTAGATAGAGATCCAAGTCAAAATAGTGTACTGTACGCAAGGGATGGAAAAACAAAGATTTACGAATTTTATAAAGAAGAAAAACGTGAAGTAATTGATAATATCAACGATGTTCCTTTGGCAATGCAGCTCGCTATTGTTTCTTTGGAAGATGAAAATTACTGGGATCCAAGCAATGAAACTGGGATTCCTTGGAAAAATTTAGCAGGAGCGGCTAGAGATTGTTTGCTTTCAGGTGGAGACAACTGTCGTGGAGCCAGTGGTATTTCTCAGCAATTAATTAAAAATATAAGTGACGATCGTGAATCAAACTTAAATAGAAAAGTTCGAGAGTTGTTTATTGCCGTAAAACTGAATCAAGGTACTAGCAAAACTGATATTTTACTTAAATACATGAACTGGGTACCTTTTGGTAGGAATGCATATGGAGTTCAAGAGGCTTCTAAAGCTTATTTCGGTAAAAAAGTTAACGTCAAAGACACTACAGGTAAATTCACCCTCACTGCACCAGAAGCTTGTTATTTGGCAGCTATGATTCAAAGCCCGACTTATTACGAATCAGGAATACCAACTCTACCTGCAGCAAATTTAGAAAAATCTAAAGCCCCCACAGCCCCAACAGAAACACTTGCTAGTAGTAAAGATTTAGAAGTTCGTAAGGATGCCTGTTTAACCAAACTTCATGAATTAAATCTACCGCTAGAAGATGGAACTTTCGGTAATTATATCAAAACCAAACAAGATCTAGAAAACCTACAGAAAAAGCCTGTCATCTCAACTAGTAATAATTCTCAAGCTGAAGAAGCTAGAAAGCAAGATTTCGTGGCTTTTGTTACCACCCCAGTAGATGATCCTTTCCCACATTTTAGAGAATATGCACGTGAAGAGCTTAAAAAATTCTTGACTGACGATGAGTTATTTAACGGCGGCTACGAAATCACTACCAGTATAGACCCAGGTACACAAAGAGAGAATGAAAGAATTTTAACTGAAAATGAAGATCTTATAAAATCTGTAGGTGGAAACAACGCCTCTTCTATGATAGTTGATGGTCCAACTGGGCAAATAATTTCTATGGTTGGATCTTTGGGATATAATCGTGAAGATATTAAAGGTAAGGTAAATGTGGCTACAACCCTTCAACAGCCTGGTAGTAGTATCAAACCCTACGTTTACGCAGCTGCTTTTGCAAATGGCTTTAATCCTGGAACAGTTTTATTGGATGTAAAAACAAGCTGGCAAGGGTATGAACCTAAAAACTTTGATGGAAACTTTAGAGGCCCTGTAACCATGCGTCGAGCTTTGCAAGGATCTTTAAATATTCCAGCTGTTAAATCTCTATTCTTAGATAATGACCAGCCTGCCTCTGATCAGGTTAGTAAGTTAGATACTTTCTTTAGCTTTACTGAATCTCTAGGCGTACAGTTTCCATGTGCAGAAGGAGCTGGTAATGACGCCTTTATAGAAAAAAATAAAGGTGTAGAAACCTGCGTTCCTAATGCAGTCAAGGGAATAACTCAAGCTGATATAGACTCTGCTTACAGGGGAAGATGTTTTATTGCCTCAGCTCTTGGAGGGTGTGAAACTACACTGGTTTCTCATATAAGTGGTTTTAACACCCTACTTCAACAAAAAAGAATTACTGCAACTCCGTTTATAAGCATCAAAAAAAGATCTACTGGAAAAGATATATATGCTGAAAAACAAGCTAGTGAAAAACCTGTTTATATAGTAAGAGATCTTGATGAAAACGCCGCTTTGGTTGCAAGACAAACCGCAAATGTAATGGCTGACTACCAGGCTCGTGTTTCAGAATTTGGTAGCACAAGATTTAATTTGGAACTTGATAACAAAAATTGGAAAGTCGCCGCTAAAACAGGAACTTCAAATGGTCCTAAGGATTTTTGGACAATGGGTGGCTCTCCTTACTATACAGTGGGCTTGTGGGCTGGCAGAACCGACAATGAAGATATGAGTGCTAACGCATCAGCCGGTGTTTCCGTTGCAAGAATTTGGAAACAAATAATGGAATCTGTTCACGCAGACAAAGAAGTTAAAAACTTTTCTACCGAAGGTCTAAAGTCTTACTTTGTACCAGCTGGTAGCAACAAGACTACTGACAAGGATGGTAAGGACACGCAAAAATCCGCTGGTGGTCAAGCTGAACTTTTAACTCCAAAGCAAATTGAACAGCTCAATAAAAAAAGTGGCGTAGTTGGCGCTATCACTTCTAAAGAGGATTTAGAAAATGTAAAAAAAAACACAATTTTTAACAATCGAACTACTTTAATTCCAGGTTCTTTTAGTATTAACAAGCTTGATAATAAGTTGTTTGTAGAGGGTCAAACCGCTGAAGAAAATCGCCAAAAAATTGATTGCACCTATCTAATTCCTGAATTTCCAGATTCAAACTGGAGTACACCAGTAGAACAATACGCCAAAGCTAAAAATGATGCTTATTGCAACCTACCAGAACCATCAACTCTTGTTGGAGTTCCAGATCCAAGTTTTGTTACTAATTTTGCTGAAAATACCTCTTTCCCTAATTCTAGTCTGCAAGTTTCAGCTAGTTTTCCTACCAACTCCAGTAGAACAGTTAGTCAGATTAAAATTTACTTAAACGGCACACTGGAAGCCACTGGAAGTGGAAACTCGGCTAGCTATTCCACGATCAGCTTAACAGGTACTTTTAATATAACAGTTGAAGCTACTGATAACACAGGCAAAAGCTACACTAAAATAATTAACAATGTAGTATTTGGTGAACTAACAATTGCAGATATTTCAAATTTATCGTGTACTGATCAGACATGTAGTTTTGCCATTCCTGGAAACAAACTGGTTTCGACTATATCAATTAGAATTGGCAGTCAGAATAGTTCAAGTACTTGCAATATCGTAAATACCCCTGTAACCTGCCAAAATATTAACCTTCCACAAGGCCAAGTAGATAAGCTTATTTATCTCAAAATAAACTCTGGAGTTTTTCAATCAACCGGGCTTACTTTTCCCTTAGTAAAAGCTATGGAACTAGACTAGTTAGCAAACACTAACTAAACTAATTTCTATGATATACAGACAAAGATTAAGCAATTACAATTTAAAAAAAATAATTCATCATTTTTGTGTAGATATAGACGCT
>JBIKIW010000015.1:0-32036 GCA_044361365.1 Limisphaerales bacterium
TTAGAGAAATATGTATTTGACTTAGAGACAGATTTGCTCCATATTATCAAAATCTATATTAAATACCTGAAAAGTATTTCAAATTAAATTTTAACTGGTCTAGTCCCATTATAAATTATAAAGTCTAAGCTTGCACTATGCCAATTCCCTATTTATCATTGCAGTATATTAAAAGCAAAAACGATTTATACTAGTTTCGCTAATTGCTACCACAAACATACCCCGTCAGACTTCGTCTGCCACCCCTTTCAAAAGGGGAATTTCGAGTTTAGTTTCAATTTGAAGTTAGGTTGGTGTTTAGTGAAATGAGTATAATTTAATCACAAAAGTCCTTGACTATAAATCCAAAATACCGTTTTCTACTAATCAATGACTAAAAACTTTTTCTGTTTCAAGAAAACTGTCTCCAATTTAGCTCCGCCTACAACGGTTTGGTAAGCTTTAGCTGTTCTCGTTTATCAAACCCAAATTTACCCCGAAAGGGGTGTTTTTCTTTTATAATTTACAAAATTAATCGCTTTTAAAATTTAAATTTAAAACAAATCCCGTTAGTTATACACTGACAAAAATTTAACACATTTTATCCTTAACGCTTAGATTATAGCTTGAAAGATCCAAGTTTTCCAAATTAGGCAAAAAATACTCAACAACTCTCAATTCAAATTTATGCTCAAAATTCTTACACTCTCAGATATTTCTGAAATTATCGCCAAAGTTGGTCTAAACGACTTTTTCAAACTGCTTATCGATCGCCTAGAAAATGATTTTTCTAACTGGCAAACTTTTAGCAAAAACCCTCGCACCACTTATTACTCCGAGGAAGGTGTGGTGGAGCTGATGCACGTTGCCGATGAGGAAATTTTTACCTGCAAATATGTAAATGGTCACCCAAATAATCCACTTCAAAACAAACTAAACGTGATTGGAATAGGCTTGGTAGCTCAAATGAAAACTGGTTACCCCGAGCTGATTTCAGAAATGACTTTGCTCACAGCACTGCGAACAGCTGCCACTAGCACCTTGGCGTCCAAGTTTTTGGCAAGAAAAGATTCTATGACTTTTGGGATAATCGGTTGCGGATCTCAAAGTGAATTTCAGGTTTTGGCACACAAAGCTATTTTTGATATTCAAACTGTAAAATATTTCGACCTAGACTCAAATGCCATGCAAAAATTTCAGGAAAATCTCCAAAAATATGATTTTAATCTTATTAAATGCAATTCTGTAGAAGAAGTTTTGGAAAATTGTGATATTATCACCACAGCCACAGCTGCCATACAGGCCACCCAAATTTTGACTAAAGATCACCTCAAAAATGGCTTGCATATCAATGCAATTGGCGGAGACTCCCCAAACAAAACTGAGCTTGACCCAGAAATTTTGACATTTGCTAAAGTTGTAGTCGAATTTTTTGATCAGACAAAACACGAAGGTGAAATTCAAAATCTTACTAATTTGAACAGAGACTCGATCTACGCTGAACTTTGGGAAATTGCTTCAAACACCAAGCTTGGTCGCCAAAACCCTGATGAAATAACACTTTTTGATAGCGTTGGCTTTGCCCTAGAGGACTACAGCATCTTAAATTTGATCAAAGATTTGAGCCAAAAACACAATATTGGGCAAACTTTAGACATGATTCCACAATTGGTTGATCCAAAAAACCTGTTTAGCCTTATTTAATCAAATAAAATTACAGGAATATAATCTCAAAATAGATTTGCTGAGATGCATTTTGTGCTGTACAATCCAACTATCAGTAAAAATATAGTACAAAATTTAAACTTATGCGTGGAGAAGGTGGTCATTATTTATCAGAGACTAAATTCACTAATATTGAATTTGTTGATGAAAGAGGTCTAATTCCCAAATTAGAGAAAATATTAACTAAAGATGAGATGGAATCTGCCAAAAAAATTCTTACTGGGTGTGGTTTAGTGCGATCATCAATAATTGAGGCAAGAGAATTTTCTAACGAACAAGTCGTTGGATTTATTGATAGATTTCACTTAACTGTTGGTATTTAAAGACAAAGAAAATATAGAGAGGAAGAGAGGAAGAGAATTTTTAGATCAAAGGCTTCATGATGAGCGGCAAAAGTATATTCGATTAGGAAAAATAATTAAGCACATAATCTCTTTTCCTGATAAAAAAGTAGGGCAAGTTTGTAATTTTGTGAACTCAATTGAAAAAACATATAAAGCCCGACATACCAAGCCAAATACTGATATTGATTCTACATATCAAGCCAAGCAGGATATAGGATTGGAAATAATTAAGAGTTTAAAAAGCGATGATAAAATCAATGACTCTACATACGCCAGATTAGCTGCCTTCTTGACTGAAGCAATATATCGCATCTCTGATAAAAAAGCGGGGCTTAGCAAATCAAGAAATATTAGAAAAGTTATTCAGCCAGCTGACTATAAACCTGATAAATTAGTGCAGAGACCTTACTCTTATGAGAATATACCAAATACGAGAGAAAGCGTTAAAGAAAATCTGCAGAACCAGCTTAACAATCTTATCGTTGAAACCATGACAAAATTAAGGCTTGAAAATAATTTTAAAACTAGTGTTATTTTAGAACTTGCTGATCAAAATCCTTATAAAATAAATAATATTAAAGTGGTTAGAAACAAGAAAGAGTTGGGGTTAGATACTTTTTTAAGAGGTTTAGACACACTTGGGATAGATGCTTTAAGAGGCAAAATCTATATTCTAATAAAAACTAATCAGAATATTTTTGATTACAACCCAGAGACTATTCTTGAAGTTGAAGAATAGTCTTTTTATCTAACCTCGCCTAAATTAGCGATCTTTAAATTTTTTACGCCCAACAAAAAAACTCCCCCATTACGGGGGAAATCTTGATTTGTAAGTAAAACTAACTATTAGTTACCTCTGCCGAATCCTCCAAAAAAGCTTCCTTTATCTTGTTTTTGATCTTTGTTTGGTTTGCGGTTGTCTCTGTTTTGATTTTGCTGTGGTTGAGATTGTTGTGGCATTTGCTGAGGCATTTGTCTGGACTCTTGAGGTTGTGGCATTTGTGGTTGTGGGTTTCCAAAGTGTCCAAAATTGTTGTCTTGTGGTTGAGCTTGTGGCATTGGAGCTGGAGCTTCTGGTTGTGGCATTTCCACTTCCCTTGGCTGTTCGTATTCCATTGCAGGAACTGAATTTTCAGTAAATTCTCTGATCATTTCTGGTACAACTTCCATCAAAATATTTGGCTTGATTTGGTCGATACTAGCTGGAGCTTCTCGTAGGGAGGTAGCAACCACCATTAATAAATCATTTAAAGGAAGGTGAATTCCATCTTGTGGCTCAGCTTCAAGTTGTTCAGAAATCTCTTGAGGGACAATTCTTTTGGTTAACATGAAATTTACCAAACCCAAAACTGTGTCTAGGGAGTGTTTGTTTTCAGGGTTAATTTGGTCTCCTGTAGCACTAAGAATTTTAGGACCGTCACCATCGTATTGAATGGTTACAAGAATATCGCCGTAGGCGTCAGTTTGAACGAGTTGTTCTAGTTTTAATGCGTATTTTGACATATATATTTATGTTTATAAATACATTTTATCATACAAAAAATGACTTGTAAAGGGGTTTTATCATTACAGGATATTAAACGCAAAAATGATTCAGATCCTGAAACAAGTTCATCATAACAGATTGATAAGTTCAGGATTACAGTTTGTATTTTTAGTGAGATGAGTATAAATTTGTTTTAGCTGTACTTGCAAAACTAGTAGAAACTTTTTAGTCTAAAATAAATGTCTGATAAATCTGCTCAAATCAACCTTTTAAATAAGGATTTTTATGAAATTATTGCTGATTCTTTTGATACTTCTAGGCAATTTGCTTGGACTGGCTGGCTGGAGCTTTGGCAAGATTATTTGCAACAAGATTTGGAGAGTGGGGTTTTTAAAGTCTTGGATTTGGGTTGTGGGAATGCTAGGTTTTATGATTTTTTGCGGGAGAGGCTAGGAGATGGTTTTGGGTTCGTTGGAAAATTGGAGAATACTCAAACCCTCAGTCTCGTCGGGACAGCTCCCTTATCAGGGAGCAACTTTGAATATGAATTAAATACCAACAAAACAAACTCTTTTGATAGATTAATATCAGAGAAAAATTCACTAAACAAAGCTGAATTAGATTATTTTGGACTAGATTATACGAAGTCGCTTTTAGAAAAATCAAAAGCTAAAAACGAGTCAAACTGTCATTTGCAAGTTGCAGATATTCTTAAACCAAGTTGGTCGCAAGGTTTTGAAACTAGCCAAAAATTTCATTTAATAGTGCTTTTTGGAGTGATGCACCATCTTTATGACGAAAAAACTAGACTGGAATTATTTAGCTCAATTTCGAAGTTATTAAGCGGGCAGGGGAAATTTGTGTTTACAACTTGGAATTTTACAGACAATTATTTGGCTTCTAAGATTACAGATTTGGACTTGCCCGAAACCAAAGATTATTTGGCTAAGTATGGCTTGAAATCAAGTGATTTTTTGGAAAATGATTATCTGCTGGATTGGCACAGGGGAAAAACCAGCTATCGATTTGCTCATAATTATACAGATCTTGAGGTCGAAGATTTGGTCGGTAAGTGCAGTTTAAAAATTCAGGCAAGTTTTTTGGCAGATGGAAAAGATGGGGTTTCTAATAAATATTGGGTTGTGGGGAGGGAGTGGGAGGATTTAACTTGACTACTGTAGTATTTTCTTGTATTATAAGTTTATAAATCAATGGCAGACATCTTTAGTGATGCAGGTATCAGGACACACCTGACCCCATTGACCAAAAGTTACCCCATCAAGGGGTTTCTTTATTTTGAAAGCGATTGTGCTTCATTTTAATCAAACTGAAAAAATGTTTTGGCTTGTTGGGCTTTTCACGGATTACCATTTTTATTCTAAATTCCTCACCGTTTTGGTGTTGGTAGGCATATATGAAGCTGTAAAATTCAACAGAATAATTGTTGTCATAATCTCTACGACTATATTCTGTAGGTGGAAAATTTTTCTTGAGCAATTCACAACCAATGTCTAAAAGCTTGAATCTGGCTAAAAACTCCTCCTCTGCTCTTGGAACTCCCTTGGACTTTAGTAAATGACTCCAACCATCTAGACCAAACAAAATATTTTCATCAAAAAATGGGCTGTAAATACTTTTTATTTCGTTGTATTGCTTTTCAAATTCTTGTTTAGAAAAGTTGGGCACGGGGACTTATTGGTAAATTGCAATCACTTCTAAAATATAAGAACCTTTTTTGTAATAAGAAGGTGTGTCGGTAGAATTAGAGTTTAATTGCTTGGGAACTTCTGAAAATTTATCATAAAAATCTATGCGTGAATTAGGTGGCAAAATACTCAAAGAGTTAAATTCTATGATTGGCTCTCTCTCCTCTGTTATTTTTTTAATTTTTCCTATGACAGTACAATACATATCATCTATTTCTTGAGCATTATCAATATTTAATAAATAGCTTCTGATTATTTTGGAGTATATATTATATTTTACTCCCCAAATTCCCTACAAAAATCTTTGAAAGCTTGATCTCCTAGTCCTTTTGCTACGTTAAAGATGTAGTTATCGGCTCTGCCGGAAACGTTGGCTACGATTATTTGATCTGGTTGCATTTTTTTGGCTTGTTTGATGGTTTCGGCGATGGCGTGGCAAGATTCTAGTGCCGCTAAAATTCCTTCGGTTTGAGCAAGTATTTGAAAAGCTTCGACTACTTCTTTGTCTGTTGCATAAGCCATTTTTAGTCTGCCGATGTCGTGCAAGTGTGCGTGAAGAGGTCCAATTCCAGCATAATCCAAACCTGCTGAAATGCTTCTAGTTTCATCAATTTGACCTTCGTTATTCATCAAAAAGTAACTTTTAAACCCTTCAAAAACTCCAATTCTGGCGTTTGGCGTACCAAATCTTGTGGCGTGTTTTCCAGCAGTTTCTACACCTTCACCTCCAGCTTCCACTCCGATTAATTTCACACTTTCATCTGCCAAAAATTCGTTAAAAATCCCGATTGCGTTACTGCCTCCACCAATACAAGCCACGATTTTATCTGGCAAAATATTTGGGTTGTTTTCTTGTTTAATCAGCTGTTTTTTGACTTCTTGCCCTATGATTTTTTGAGCCTCTCGGTTGAGCTCTGGAAACGGATTTGGACCAATTACTGATCCGAGCATAAAGTAGGTTTCGGGGCTCCCCATCCACTCGCCAAGTGCGGCGTTGGAGGCTTCGGTTAGGCCTGCGTTACCAACAGTGACGGGGATAATTTCAGCTCCGAGTTGCTTGATCCAAAAGACATTTGGGTATTGTTTTTCAATGCTTTTTTGCCCCATAAAAATCTTGGCTTTCATTCCAAATTTGGCACAAACGGTAGCCACCGCGAGTCCGTGTTGACCGGCTCCAGTTTCGGCGATGACGGTAGTTTTGCCCATTCTTTTGGCAAGTAGTGCATGATAAACACAGTGGTTTATTTTGTGGCTTCCAGTAAAATTGTTGCCTTCATTTTTGAGATAAATTTTGGCTCCTCTAAGTTTTTTGGTTAAATTTTCGGCATAAATCAGCGGACTTGGGCGACCGATTAGGTTTTCTCTATAATATTCAAGTTCCTCCAAAAATTCCTTGTCGTTACGGTATTTTTCAAAAGCCTGCTCAAGTTCTTCCAAAACTGGTAGCAAAATCTCGGGTACATATCGTCCGCCAAATTTGCCATCGCCATAATAACCATTTTTAGCTTCAAAATCTGCGGGTGAAAAAGTCATAACAGAAACCTTTTTAAGAAGTTATTTTTGGTCAAAAGTTGGGTCAAGATATTTTTCCAAATGGTGTAAAATCTCATTAAATAAACTATTCCAGCTGATTCTGTTAATTGATTACAAGCTCAAACCCATCAGGTATTTTTTAGGTTAAATTTGCTCATTTTTCAAAATTAACTTGGTATTAGGTTTATTATGACTAAATATATTTTTGTGGTTGGTGGCAATGGCTATATCGGTTCGCATACCAATTTGGAGCTACTCGAGCAGGGTTTTCAAACTGTGGTTTTGGACAGGGTTTTTCCTAAGCATTTGCAAAATTTACCAGGTTGGATTTGGGAAAAGTGTGATCTTTTAGACCCAAATAGCTTACAAAAAGTTTTCCAAAAATATCCAGCCCAGGGTGTGATTCATTTTGCTGCCAATATTGAAGTCGGGGAAAGCCAAGAAAATCCAGAAAAATATTATTTCAACAATGTAGTTGGAACTTTAAATTTACTCCAGAAAGTGCGAGAATTTGAGGTTAATAATTTCGTTTTTTCCTCTACGGCTGCGGTTTATGGGCTACCTAAAAAAGTTCCGATTCAGGAAGAAGATTTCAAAAATCCGATCAATACTTACGGACTTACCAAGTATATGATGGAGCAGATTTTGCAGGATTATTACCGTTCTTACGGTCTCAAAAATATCCGACTTAGGTATTTCAACGCCTGTGGAGCTGATTTAAAAGGCAGAACTGGCGAACTTCACGAACCTGAAAGCCACTTGATTCCGATAATTTTGGAAGTGGCAAAGGGAAAGCGGGAAAAATTGATGATTTATGGTGACGATTACAACACGGAAGATGGAACTTGTATTCGAGATTATATTCATGTAACGGACCTTGCTAAAGCTCATGTACTAGCCCTAAAAGCTCTTTTGGAAGGGAAAATTCAGCAAGAGGCGATCAATCTTGGCACCAAAAATGGCGTGAGTGTGAGGCAGATTTTGGAGACTAGCGAAAAAGTAGTTGGTCATAAAATTAAGCACGAAATTGCACCCAGAAGGGCAGGGGATCCAGATATTTTGATCGCAGACAACACCAAAGCCGAAACGCTACTTGGGTGGAAGCCTGAATTTTCGGATTTACAGACTATTATTAGCTCAGCTTGGGAGTTTATGGGGAAGAGGTAAGTTGCAAAGTCTGGAGCATTATCAAACCACTAACTTGGATTTTGCAGATTGCTATTTGACTGCCAAAGCCAAAGTGGAAAATTATACAGGAATAAAGACCTTTGATAACCAGATTTTGGTTAATTTATAAAACAAAAATCCCCAGCTTTAAGCTAGGAATCGATGAAATTTGCACACACCGAAACTAGGAGCTTCAAGTGTGTGGTTAAAAAAAGTTTACTCCATAGTAAACCCAACAAAATCAATTTCTTTAATTACTAGTTGTTTTTCAAACTTCTTCCTTCCTTCTATAGTTTTAAAGGGAATTATTTTAATTCTACCCTTGTGGTAGTAACACACAAACTCACCTCTTTGTTCAGAGAGTGGAATATTTTCCACGCAGAGTTCTAAACTTATCGATACCCCCGGGATTGGATGATTATTTGTTGACCCAGCTCCCAAAACTTTACCATTTAAGTTCAGAATTAGAATCAGACTAGGAATGAAAAGTGCGGAATATCGCATAAAAAATCTCCCAAATAAACTGTAATTTCAGCCAAAAAACAAAGTTCTTGACTACACTCACCATAGCAAAGAGAGAGAGTTATGTCAAATGTATTTTTTTGAGGTGTTGCGGGTTGTTGGAATGGTTTGAAGATGGGTGATTTAGAATTGCTTAGCTCGGGTTTAGTTTGTATTTTGGAAAGAGGGTTTTTTCGATAAATTCCTTGTTTTCTTGGGCGTTTTCAGTAGCTTTTAAGATTGCAATTGTGACCATAACAGGCAGTAGTTTGCTTTTTATGTTAAACCCACCCTTTGGGTAACAACCATCACCTTCAAACCCATAATCACTAGATTTTACATCTTTCCAGTTTTTCATAAAATTTTCGTTGGATTGAACTAATTTTTTTGAGAGCTCTGTAAGTTTAACCCAGCTGTCAGTACGTATTTTTTGAACTTTTATACCTCTTTCTTCAAGGGGTTCTTTGGTATATTCTAGACTCTTGGTAATGTAGTTTTCTACAATTTCTACAATTTCAGTTTCTGATAAATTTACAAACCATTGAGCAATTACAGACACTAAAGATGCATAACTTGGATCTCTTTTTAGATTTATAATGTCCCTAAGAGAATCTAATCTTTGACGCATTTCTGGAGGGAGTGTGAGTTGGGTGGTTTTTGGCTGAGGAGGATTCTCAATTTGGTCGCCATTCATAATGCTTGAGTGGCTTTAGATTAAAGTGTTTTTTAGTCAAACAGTTTTTGGATTAGACGAAAACCAAATTTTTACAAAATCCTTAGCTTATGATTTATAAGCTACTTGTAGTTGCTAATTTGGTTGTTTTTGCGATTCCTTTTTTGTCAGATTTGCTGTTTGGTACAAATTTAACTGAGGTTTTTATTTCTACAGGAAGTTTAAAGAGTTTTCAGACTGGAAATTTTGGTTTTTATCAGCTGGCGACCTCGCCTTTTTTGCATGCCGGAATTATCCATTTGGCGGTAAATATGTACGCCCTTGGGTATTCTGTTGGACCTGATATAAATAAGGTTTTTGGGGATTTACGGTTTTCTATTATTTATTTTTTCAGTGGCATGGGTGGTTCACTTCTTTCAGCCAGTTTTCAAACCAATCCTTATGGTTCAGTTGGGGCAAGTGGGGCGATTATGGGTTTGGTGGGAGCTTTGGCAGCCTTTGCGGTAAAAACAGAGCAGTGGCAACTTTTTTGGTCGGTGTTTTCGATTGTAATTCTTAACTTTTGGCTTGGACTTACGGTTACGGGAATAGACAACTTCGGTCATTTGGGAGGGCTTTTGACAGGATTTTTGTTTGGATATTTTATGATTACTCCAAGACTTCCAACCACTAAACCAGCTCGATATGAGAGTCCAATTATCGAAATTGATGCCAACAATGTAGGCAGTCATTCATCTCAAAATATCAGTTAATAATTAATCATTTATAATTCACAATTATTTAAACATGCCCTCCAAAATCACACCCAAAATTCAAATCCGTACTTCCAAACTTCGTGATACAATCCTCAAAACTTTGTCTGAATTTGCTAAGCCAGTTACTGTTGAGGAGGTACTAAAAGACCTGAAACATAGCCATATGTACCCAAACAAAACCTCAGTTTATAGATCTTTAGAGACGCTTATGAAGCTAGAAATGGTGTTGGAAGTGGACTTTTTGGATGGTAAAAAACGCTATGAACTAAACGATAAAAACCATAAAGCTCATCACCATCATATTGTTTGCCGAATTTGTGGAGCGGTAGAGTGTGTAGAAGTCGAGAAAGATTTACACAAAATTGAACACAAAATTGCCGGAGAAACTGGATATTTAGTAGAAAAACACGCTCTGGAATTTTTTGGAATCTGCCCGCAGTGTAGGGGGAATGTGGGAGAGTAAGGTTTGTTAAAGATAGGCAGGTATATTTTTTGCAAAAGTTGAATATGTTTAATATATTGGGTGGAGAAGTAAAAACCAAAACAAAAACCTTCAGCTATGCCAAACAAAACTCTACCAACTACAGGATCTACAAACTGGGGAGAAAATCTAAACAACTTCCTAACTCAATCCTTAGATAATACTAATGGAGGAGGAATAAATAAGTTTGAACAGTTTTCACAAAGACCTACATTAACCGCAGATGATAAAGGTAAAACTTATCTATATACTCAAACAGGAAACTTTCATCAATGGACAGGAACAGCATGGAAAGTACTTAATGAATCTCTAATTAATGTTAAAGATTATGGAGCTGTCGGGGATGGAGTGACGGATGATACGGCGTTTATTAATTCAGCAATATTAAAAGCTGCTTTAGCAGATGGCGGGAAAATTATTGTTCCTTTTTCAAACTACTTAATTTCTGGCACCATTATTATACCAAGAAATGTAGAAATTGATTTTTGTGATTCAAAAATAACTGGATCTGGAATTGGAAGCAGTACTGATTTATTTAAAACTGGTTACCTTTCTGGAGGAAAACTTGTTACAAATATCGGAGAACCAGATGAAGCACATCTTGTTGTGCAGGCATCAGTTAAAAATGCAACAATATGGAATTGTGGAAAAGCCTTCAATTTACTTAATTGGATTGATAATTCTGAAATAAGTAACATTAAATTCTGGAATTGCGGATATGCAGTTTATGCCGATCGTTGTTGGTATGGGCGTTTTATAAACCTATTTTCTCGCAACGAACCAGTTAACACAGCAACGAATGCCGCTTTTCATTTTACAGACTTTGTCAATGTTTGTAACATTCAGTCTGTATTTGTCGCACATCGTGATCTTGGAATAGAAATTGAAAATGGAGCAAACGGACAAGTATTATTGAATTGTTCTGCGGAGGGTTGCAAAACAGGAATAAAGGTAAGTGGCGAAACAGGGCCAATCAAATTTGACACCTGTTATATCGAAGCTAACACAGAAATAGGTGTCGACTTACAATCAGGTCTTGGTTTCAAATACGATGTAACATTTGAAAACTGTTTTTTTAATACATGTAAAACAGCAATAAGAAGTGATAATTCTAATTCTGGAGGAGCAACTGTGTTTGTTCGTGAAAATAATAGATTTATTTATTGCGAAACTAACTTGGATGCATCTGGGAATGTATTTAGTTATGGCAAAGTTGAGACTGAATCAGAAATTATTTCAGGCAATGGTTATCCAATTCTTCCTCCTGGTTTTTTACTTGGCACTAAAATGCGTTTAGATTATGAAAATTTAATATTCGATTCAGTTAGTGGTCTTGGATTAATTCGAACAAAAGTGCACGGACCAACTCTTATAGCGTTCAACCATGAAGGAAATTCAGGGTCGCCAATGGCTGGTACTGTTCCGTTTTGTGTAAATAGTAAATCAGCAGGAACGCCATTTTCGATCTACGTAGATACAAAGATTGTATTTCAGCAACACGCAGCACTTCTTGCATACAAGCTACAAATTTCAGACAACAATGGAACATATGAGGTGTATGGTTTTATTTTTGGAGATCAGGTTAAAATGGAAGATGCATCAGGAAAAACTGTCGCTGTATCAAATAATAATGGTTATGTTCGTCTAACTGTTGGTACTTTTTCTCATCCAACAGGTGTATATTCCATAACAGGAATCGTTCGCCACATCTAAAGTATAGAACTAATTGTAAAACTACAATCCAAAAACAAAAATCCAAAACTTATGCCCAACCGCCTACCAATCCCAGGACAAGACTCAGGAAACTGGGGAAGATGCCTCAATAAGGTATGTTGATGAGGTATATGTTTATCAACTCCAAACGGAGGGCAGGCTTTTCACGTTATCATCTCCAGCCAATTATCCCCATTTATAACCTTAAATGTATGATCTGGGTAAGCCTCTTTAAAACTATTTGGCAATTTGGCTTTTTTCCTGTCATTCCATTTAAATTCAAAGCAGTTTAAAACACCATCTTTTTCTTCGATATAGTCGATTTCTTGTTGTTGGTAATTTCTCCAGAAGTAGCTATTTACATTAATTTGATTGTATTCCAGATATTTTCTTCTTTCCAAGATGCAGAAGTTTTCCCACAGTACTCCTATATCGTTTCTAAATCTTAATTCCGAGAAATTTTCAATTAGTTGATTTCTCACCCCCAGATCATAAAAGTAAATTTTTGTAGATTTTCCAATCTCCTTTCTTTGGTTTTTACTAAAACTTGTCATACTAAACACAATAAAGCTTTTCTCCAATAAATCTATGTATTTGGACACAGTTCGCTTGTTTAGATCTAGTTTATTAGCTAGTTCTTGAAGTGAGACTTCATTACCTACTTGATAGGCTAGTAATTTGAGTAGATTGTGAATTGCTTGAGGTTTTTGAATAGTCTCAAACTGTAAAATATCTTTGTACAAATACTGATTGGTTAGATTTTTAAGAAGTTTTTGAGTCAAATCTCCGCTTGACTGATATATATTTGGGTAGCTCCCATATTGCATAAATTTTTCTTTAGCTCTATCCATCTCTATGCCGTTTGCAGCTACTTCTAAAATAGAGAGCGGATATAAAACAAACTCAAGACTACGACCAGTAAGCGGTTCATTTATTTGGTTGGCTAAATCGAAACTACTACTTCCAGTAGCTATAATCTGCATCTGAGGTCTGTTGTCATGCAGGATTTTGAGAGTTAATCCAATATTTTCCACTCTTTGAGCCTCATCAATTATCAATATGTCAGGAGTACCAGTTTGGCTAATCAGTTTTTCAAAATTTGTAGGCTTTAGCTTTTCCCTAATATCGATATCGTCTCCACTAAAAATGGACTGGGTTTTATCTTTATTATTAGCTAGGAGCTGATTGATTAGAGTGGTTTTACCTACTTGCCTAGCTCCGTATAAAATAACCACATAGCCTTGAAAAAGACTGGCTTGAATCTGCTTTTGCAATAAACGACTATACATAATATTTGATAAATATAGGTAGTAGAATACCCAAATTATACTAAATTTATAGTAAAATTGTCAAACAAAATCTCTAGCCTTACAAAGAATAGTTTAATGAGCTACTTATTTTAACAATCTTGCAAACTCATAGAACATATAATATACTACACTTAAGAGCTGTAATATATAAAGTCACAGTAAATAATTATTTTAAACATCTAAACCTAAACAAAAAACCTTCACCCTATGCCAACAAACCGACTACCAACCCCCGGTTCAGACTCAGGAAACTGGGGAACAATATTAAACTCATACTTAAACACAACTCTATCTGATAAAGGAGGAATAAATACTTGTGATGTAGTATACTTGGATGATGCTGAGATTACAACATCAAATACAGTAATTGCATCTATTACAAACATCTATACTACAAAACCTGTAGACTATATTCTAAATAAAAAAACTAAATCTTTATTTAAATTAACTAAATCTGGAAGCAGTTTTACTTTAACTAAAGTAAATAATATACCTCATACTTTTTCTGTAGTAAATATTAACACAAACAGTATATTTAGATGGATAGAAGATACTACGACTCCAGCAAATTCAGATTGGCAGCTAGTTTTTTCAAGCGAGGTTAATATAAAAGACTGGGGAGCTAGAGGAGATGGGGTTACAGATGATACAATTCCGATTAAAACACTCATCCAAGTCATGTTCCTTTTTTACAAGATAGAAGGTGTCATGAATTTGCTTGGAGGAGAAATATATTTTCCTAGTGGTAAATACTTAATCTCAGATACATTAAATTTATATCCAGGAACAACTCTGAGGGGTTCAATAGGAGGATTATTGTCTTCAGAGCCTTTACCGTCTACAGGATCAGACTTTATACTGTCTACAAAAAAACTTGATGGTACGCCATGGACAGATTCCGCTATGTTCAAAATTGTAAATGGTGGTCCCGTAGCGATGTTTAACTTAAGTTTTTTAGGAACTCAAGCTGTAACTAACTCTGTATGGCTAGACAGCTACAATATTACAGATAATCATCCTGGATTAACCCAAGGGAAGTTTGAGAATTGCAGAATTGTGGCTTTTACCACTGCTGTTAAAAGCACTAAAATGGCTGATGTTGTGTTTATAAATACAGGATTCGAATATAATTTGATTATATTTCACCTATCAGGAAAAGACGGTAATAGCCCCAGTTTAGGTGGTTCATATTTTTCTAATTGTACCTTTTTTGGTTACTACAGGGCTTTTAGTCTTTCAACATACGGGAAATGTTACAAAAATAACTTTTCAAATTGTATTTTTGAATCTAGTGACACAGGACAGGTTGGGGTAACGGCGATAACAAATGAAGCAAGTTCTAATACTCTATTTTCTGGCAATAATTTCTCTTCATGTATTTTTATAACTGCGAATGGAACTGCCATCAACTATTTTGGAGGTACAAATGACGCAAATGGTGCACGAACTAATGTATTTTCAAATAATGTATTTGTATCAACTAGTTTTATTGATTCCTCGATTATTTTTCATGATAATAAATCAAGTGTAGAAAATAATATTGTTAATGCGTGCGTGTTCAATAATTCTGATGTGAACATGCAGTACAACACTGACAGTTTAACATTTAACAACAACACACTAATTGGAAATTCCAATTTAAATTTTTCAAGCGTGAAGAATTCTCAAATATGTAACAACAATTTTGCAAAGACAACTAATGACACATATGATATTAATTTGAATGATATCTGTAGAAACAATATAATAGTAGGAAATACAATTAAAAAAGTTATTACTATTCACCCAGCGTCAACCAACAATTTAAATATTAACAATCTTACAGTTGTTTAATTTTAACCCTATGCCCAACCGCCTCCCAACTCCAGGTTCAGACTCAGGAAACTGGGGAACAATATTAAACTCATATTTAAACACAACTCTCTCTGATACAGGAGGTATAAATACTTGTGATGTGGTGTATTTGGATGACGCAGATATAATGGCAAATGACAAAAACTCAATTTCAGGTGTTTTAAATACGCTTGGGGCTTGGGTTTTAAATTTTGTGACACAAAATAATACTTATACAATAAGACCTGTAGACTATGTTTTAAACAAGAAAACAGGGTCGCTCTTTAAACTTACCAAATCGGGAGATGTCTTTACTGTAACTCGAGTAAGTAACATACCTCATACCTTTTCTGTAGTAAATATTCAAACAGGTTCTATTTTCAGAAGGTGGTCAGACCCTTCAAATTCCGAAAATACAAACTGGTACATAATTTCTAGTAACAATGTTATTAATGTTAGAGACTACGGAGCTAGAGGAGATAATAAAATTGACGATTCCGATGCCTTGCAGGCAGCAATAGACGCTTACAAAACAGGCTATATAAACTCAAGTAATACAGTAATCTATATCGCACGCACAATTTTAATACCAGCTGGTAAATTTAGAATAACCAAACCATTAAATATAACCACTGGCAAACATTTAGACAGAAATATTACTAATGTGGGGTACGATCATTTTGGTATTAAAATAATTGGAGAAGGCAGAGACTCTTATGGATCCATAATAGCAGGTGATACCGGTGGTGTGATGTTTGATTGCACAGGTACTTCAGGTTTATGTATTAGCGATTTAGGTTTATCTTCAGGCACAACCAACCCAAGCACGGTAGGCATTTTACTCGCCAGAGGGTTAGACTCAGGGTATTGTCATAACAATGTAATAGACAATGTAATGATAAATATTGACACAAATTTTACTGCCAATGGAGGTCTGGGATCTGTAGGTATTTGGAATGTAGCAGGTGAACAGCATATTTATAACAAGGTTTTTATATGGGCAAATTTACCACTGGGATTAACAGTTAATTCTAATGCTATATTTCGCAATTTTTCAGAGTCTGGGTTTGTCGCTTCATTTTATAAAATTGAATCTGCCTACACACCTGTAATAATTGAAGAGATTTCTTTAGGTGTTGTTTCAGTAACAGGTGCATCTTCTCTTTACTCTTTAAATTTTTACAGACCTTGCGTATATTTGAATGGAGTAAACAGTGTAAATTTGGACAATGTTTATATGGGTGTAACACCAGGTAATTTAAATAAAGATACCACAGGAACTTACAAATCTGCTTTTGAGGTTTGGAATGCCTTCAATTTTAGACATACTGGAACTATTGAAGGAGCTGAACAATACATGCATTCACCTCGAGGCTTGGTTTCGGCAGACATAAATGTAATTATTGCTCATTGGAGTCAAAATGCACCTAGTATACCATTGATTAACATAACACCAGATAGCAATCAGTCAGGAGCTGGGCTTGTTTCAAATTCAATAATACGCCTAAACGTATTCAAACCCCTGCCAACATACCCAAATCATGATAATTTTTTTGGTTCAGAGTTAAACTACTTTCAAACTTTAATAAATACGACAGTGTACGGCACGAATAAATTGCCTGCAAATATAGCTAATAATTCAAAAAATACCCAACTTTATGCCAATGATGGCACAAAAAATATTTTACTGTAATCGCTTTTGACCACGCCCCAAAAACTGGCTATACTACATTAGTAAAACAACAAAAACCAAGCTAAACAAAAAACAAAACCCCACCATGCCAAACAAAACTCTACCAACCACAGGATCTACAAACTGGGGAGAAACCCTAAATAACTTCCTAACTCAATCATTAGATAATAATAATGGTGGAGGAATAAATAAATTTGAACAATTATCACAAAGACCAAATAATCTAACTATAGATGATAAAGGTAAAACATATCTTTATACTCAAACAGGAAATATTCATCAATGGACAGGAAGTGAATGGAAAGTACTTAATGAGAGTGTTATTAATGTTAAAGATTATGGGGCTATTGGGGATGGGGTGACGGATGATACGGCGGCGATACAAAAGGCGATCGATACTGTTCCGGTAAATTATTCCGATTCAGCTATTGTTTTTATTCCAAAAGGTCGTTTTGTAATATCAAGTGCTATTCAAATCAAAGCATATATTAAGTTGTGTGGAGATGGTCAATCTACAGCTATCATAGCAAATAACACTAACGGAATACATTGCACGTCAGATGCAGTACAAATTGAAGATCTTAACTTAAGTACAAATTCACCAATAAAAGATGGTAGTAGCGGTGACGGCACCATTACCCAGTATACAGGTATTCACATACAAGAAAGTGGTTTTGTTAATATTAGAAGAGTGGGTATTTCAGGTAATTGGGCAAAAGGAATACATTGTCGTGGTGCAGTGCCGTTATGAAAATCTAGTAATTGAGAGTAATCAAAGCGTAGTAAATCAAGGAAGCGTGGGTATATACTCCGAACATTCAGTAAATAATATATTACGAGACTGTAGAATGGGCGGCTATGATAAATGTATTTATTTTAGTGCTGTTTTGGACAAAACTAATGTTTACAGTAATGAAGGCTGGATTATTAGCCACTGCATTTTTGTAATAAGCAATTATTCTATATATGTTGAGAAAGGTATCAATAATGGTGGAGATCAACCTGGAGTGCTTCATTTAGATGTTTCAAATAATGTATTTGATTTCAACAGGTTTTCAGCAATTCGTATTGAATTTGCCAGTAATGTTAAAATACACAGTAATTGGCTTGCAGGTTGGGATGATCCAAAGTGGGTTGGGCTTCAAATAGACAGTGTTTATAAAGCAACAATTACTAATAATTCAATAGTAAAAAATCTTGACATTCTAGGTCAAAAAGCGGTTTCCATAGGTTATGGATCAAGTTTAGTAATGGCAAACAACAGCATTCGTACCCCAATCGGAGGTGAAATAAACGGTGAAAGTATATCTTTGTATGGCAATGTATTTGATAGCGAAGGAACTCCTATTACCTGTAATGTGGCTAGTACAACTTTTGTAAATCAGGTAGTAATTACTAACGAGAACACTAGCAGTATGCCACCTTTAAAAGTCTTAAACTTAAAAGAATATGCTGATAATGCAGCAGCTAAAACAGGTGGTTTGACCGCAGGTGCATTTTATCGTACAGGAGATTTACTCAAAGTGGTGCATGATTAAAATAGACTGGTAAGTTTCTACATAGTATTAATTTGACCACAACTTAAACAAAAAATAGTTTGGATATAAATGTTGTCTAATTAGATTAGAGTCGAAAAATAAATTTTTATGGACAATCAAACTTTTTATAGCACTACAATTTTGGAGAAAGACTTGGTCGAGAAAATTCTTTTTAACGCAGTTTTTGAAAATGTAACCTTCGAACTTTGCAATTGGCAGAGCTTAAAAATTGAAAATTGTAGCTTTGTGGATTGTACTTTTATAAACTGTAACTTGAGCTTGATGGAGGCTGTTGGCAGTTCTTTTGTGAATATTAAATTCGTAGATTCTAAGTTGGTTGGTGTAAATTGGTCTAAAATTAGAGGTTTTATGGGAGTTTCTTTGAGTTTTGAAAATTGCAATTTAGATTATTCTCGTTTTGCTGAGATTAGTTTTTTAAAATCTAAAATTTATAATTGTAGTGCCAAGCAAACTGATTTTTTTAAGTCTGATTTGACTGAATGTGACTGTAGGAAGTCTGATTTTAGTGAGGCTAATTTTGGTAGCAGTAAGCTAATCAAAGCTGATTTTAGAGAAGCTACCAATTATTTTATAGATATTTTTGAAAATCGAAACAGCCTAAAAGGAGCCAAATTTTCACACTTGGAAGTAGAAAATCTACTATCCCCATTAGAAATTAAAATTGATTAAAAAAGCTTTGGTTAAAAACAAAATTAGACAACAAAAATAATTTTCTTAAACCTAAAAAGTTTCTAAAAACGTTACAATTTTATGTCAGATAATTCTAAAGTTACAATCTCTACCCCTCAAAATGAGTACGCAAGTTTGCGACGATTCAACCTTTTTATGGGGTTTTTACACCTAGTACAAAGTGTGTTGATGTTTGTTTTATCCAAAGAAAGTCTGATTGATATCAAACTATGGCTACCAATAATCGACACCGCTCAACGAACTTCCAATTTACAATCCGAAAAATGGTATTCGGTGAATCTGGGTTATACGATTTCTAGCTTTTTACTTTTATCAGCAATTGCCCACTTTATCACGATTTTACCAAATGTGTATGAGTGGTATCTCAAAAATTTGAAACAAAAAATCAATTTAATTCGTTGGTATGAATATGCTTTATCTAGCTCGGTGATGGTGTATGTGATCGCAATACAATGTGGAATCAGAGATGGCTTTACTCTATTTTTACTTTGCGGAGTAAATGCCTGTATGAATTTGTTTGGGGCGATGATGGAAATGCACAATTCTGCCCTTCGAAAGCTTTCAGTTCTAAAACAAACCGGCAATTCTGACATCGAAAAGGTGCAAATGGACTTAGATGATGACCAAAACTTCAAGCCAAATTGGGCTGGGTTTGTGTATGGTTCTTTTGCGGGAATTTTGCCTTGGGTGGTGATGGGGACTTACTTTTTTGTGTCTCTAAACAGACTTGGAAGTGCGGAAAACTTACCTCAAAGAGTCAAAGATGTACTAAATACAGTACGGTTTATTTTTCCAACTTTGTTTGTGTTTTTCAATCTTTTTGCGATCAATATGGTGCTTCAATACAAGAGAGTTTGGAAGTGGAAAAAGTATCTTTTTGGAGAAAAAGCTTATATTATTTTGAGTTTGTTGGCTAAGTCTTTTTTAGCCTGGTTTATTTGGGGTGGAACTTTGAGGTAAAATAATTAATAACTAAAAACTAATAGTGAATAATTATACCAAAAAGCAGGTTAACTTTCACAAAACTAAACTTACAAATCTGATTAAAAAGTCTTTTTAGCCTTATTTAGGATATAAAAATCTACCAAGTTGATCATAATTTGAGCATAAATTAGTTGCAAGTTCTTTGTCGATGCAAGGACTTAATCGATTAAATTAGAAAATGGCTTTTCTAGGGTAGGGGATTCACGAACTAGATAATTATTTTTGTACCAATTTTTCCAAATATCTAGCTACTACATCGATTTCCAAATTTACCAAGCTATCTTCTTTTAAATCTGATAAATCAGTGTTTTCTAGGGTGTAGTCGATTAAAGAAACCTGAAAAACTTCACCTTCTTGGCTAGAAACCGTGAGGCTTACTCCATTGATTGTAATAGAACCTTTGTAAGTGATAAATTTGAGCAGTTCAGCTGGTGGTTTTACTTCCAAAACCCAGTTTTTATCAGATTCCCGTTGGCTTTTGGTAACACTTCCAACACCATCAACATGACCCAAAACAATATGCCCATCAAGACCTTGAGCTAAAGTTAAAGGCATTTCTAAGTTGATTTTTGAACCGATAGATTTTTGAGATAAATTGGTTAGTCGTAAGGTTTCGGGCATTGCTTGAATTTCAAAACGATCTTCTTTTAGCTCCGTAACTGTAAGACAAACTCCATCGATTGAAATGCTGCTTCCTAGCTGAAGTTTGCTAACGATATCAGATTCAATAGTGATATAAACCTGGTCAGTTTTGGTTTGGATATCCTTGATTTTGCCAAGGTGTGTGATGATTCCGGTGAACATAATTGTATTATTTTGGATTCTAAATAGTCGAAATAGAATTTACTCAAAATAGAATAAAATTTAGCTTTTTGGCAAGTTTTAGATGAATTTTTGTGGTCATTTTTGCTCTTTAAATAAATAAAAACATATTACTTCGAAAAATAAAGTTGACACTTTAAAAAATATACTAAAAATTAGAGTTAATTATGAAAATTTTACACATTGACTCTAGTAGCAATAGCAAAACAAGTCTTTCACGCACTCTTTCCAAAAAAATGGTTGCCGAACTTTTAGCTAAATTTCCAGATGCTGAAGTGACTTACCGAGATGTTTCAGCTACTCCACTTCCTTTTGTTGATGATAGTTGGCTAGAAAATGGTGGACACGAACTCACCAAAAAAATCACTCAAGAATTGATTGATGCCGATGTTTTGGTTTTTGCTGTTCCAGTTTACAACTTTAGCGTGCCAGCAAGTTTTAAAGCCTGGATTGACCAAGCTGCGGTAAACGGTACAACTTTTGCATATACTGCTGAAGGTCCAAAAGGTTTACTTCCAGAAGGTAAAAAATTGTTTGTGATTTCTACCAGTGGATCTCCATATTCTGATCTTACAAAATATGGAATGAATCACCACGAACCATACCTAAGAACTGTTTTTGGATTTTTAGGATTGGATCAAAATGATATTTCCGTAATGCCATACAGTGCAAGAAGTGCAGAACAAGCTCAAGCTGTAATTGCTCAAGCTGATACTGAAATGAAAGAAGCTGTAGCTAAGTTATAGTTCTTAATTTCTGAGTTATATCATTTCACTAAAAATACAACCTGTCATCCTGAATTTATTTCAGGATCTGAATAATTTTTTACATTTAAATATGCTGTAATGGTAAATAGTGAAATTGGTGTAATATTAGATAATCTTGAAAAATAAAAATCGTAAATAGAGGGTTTTTGGTTGTAGATTTTGTGTTTATTTTTAAACGAACACATTCTGCCTAAGCCCTCTTTTTTGTTGGGTGAGTTTACTGAAAAGTAGGTGAGTTGTATTGTACGGTTGTTTAAGGAGCGTGTTTTTATATACACAAGATTCTGATTTTGCTTGTCATTTTAATAAAATTGACTCATTATACGAACACAACTAAGTTTTTTGATAAAATTTAAAATACTAACAAACACAAAAATATGGCAAAAAAATCATTAAAATCAAATGAGGTTGTAGATAATAATACAATCAAACCTCAAAGTTTAAAACCTAAAGAAATAGGTAATAAAAATTCAAACTTTTCTAAATTCTTTAAAAAATACCAAACAGCTGTAATTAGCTTTGCTTTGCTTTTGGTGCTTTTAGTGGGAGGAAGTTTAGCATATTTCAAGATTTCTAATAAAGACAAAGATAGTGCTAGTGCGGGCTTAAATTGTCCTAGTGGGTATAATTGGAATTCATCCAAAAATACATGCGAGAGCAGAACAACCAAAATTGGCACAACAACTTATGCTTGTGCAGATGGAACACAAAATAATACAGGATGTGCTGGTCACGGTTCTGTTGACACAGCTGCAAACAATAACAACGATGGCAATTTTTATTCAGGCACCAAGCCAGTCCTGTTTGTGTCTATACCTGAGGGCGGTTCGGCATACGGTCCAATATGCCCAAACAATTACAGCTATGTAAATGGCAACGACAATAAGATAGCTTTAGGTGGCACTACTGTAGTTTGTCATAGAAACGATACCGTTGACACAGCTGCAAACAATAACAACGATGGCAATTTTTATTCAGGCACCAAGCCAGTCCTGTTTGTGTCCATACGTGAGGCTGGCTCAGCTTATGGTCCAATATGCCCAAACAATTACAGCTATGTAAATGGCAACGACAATAAGATAGCTTTAGGTGGCACTACTGTAGTTTGTCATAATAGCTCTATTAATCCAACATCCCAAAGCGTATCGTATTCTTGTCCAGATTCCTCATGGAATGACGAAGGTGCAGATTGTGCTAAGTATATTTCCCCTGCTTCTTACACTATAGACATAAACACAGGCATCTCAGCTTGTAATCCAAGTCGTAACAATTTAAACTCAGGAGATACTTTTAATTGTACCTTTAACTTAAGCGGTTCTCCTATTGGAAGTTATACTATTCCATCTGAAGGATTATATGGAGCAATTAGAAATACTTCCGGAGACGCTAATACCTTTTTAGGAAACTCTAGCTTATGTACAATAGCAGGAACGGTTTTAACCTGTAACAATATTCCTACCACTGGAGCAAGTATAGGAAGCAAAGAAATAATCTTACATCAACCAAATGTAAACTGGTATCCAAATAAAGGAATTCTTAATATAGCCACTACTTCGTTATCAACCTCTGATATTCCTAATCTGGCAATAACCTGCACCTCTGCAACAGTTAAATCAACCACAACCTGTACTTTTAACTTACCCACTGATAAAACACTGCCTGCTGACTTTAAACTTAGCATTGGAGACGAAGCCTTATCTCCTGCCTGTACTGCTAGTGCTGGAGTGGTAACCTGTAACTCTGTACCTACGGGTACTCAAGTAGGTAGTCAAATTATTTATGGTCAAATTGGCACTGGAACAAAAACTGACACAGGGAAAAAAGTAACAATTGATTCAGGTATCATAGCTATTAACAACCAAAACCTAACCTCAGCTTTAAGTGACTGTACAAATGCTACAGCAGTAACCAACAACACCTACAGCTGTACTTTTAGTCTAAAACCTGGCTATCAATTCCCTGGCACAGGTACTTTCCAAGTTGTTACTTCTAACTCTTCCAACGCCTCTACTGATTTAACCCCAGCTACAGGAGTTACGGCTATTACTTGTGCCTACACACCAAACGCCACTTCAGGCAATTTAACTTGTAACAATATTCCAGCTGGTACAAATACAGGTAGTAGAAATATTTTACTTAGACTTGGTACTGGTTCCGAAGCTTACACTGATAAAGGAGATGTAACTATAGCACAGGGATTAACTGATATGATCTTTTTACCCCCAACAACCCTAACTGAATCTCCAAATCCTTCTACAGATGGTTTATCTATCTTTAAGGATAAAGATTATTCTCTAACTATTAAAGATGCTAGATTAGTTGAAAACAGCAAAACCAGTGTTTGTTACTTTAAGATTAAAGAAGTTACCTCTCAAGATAATGATGCTACTAGAGGTTATGATAAACTAACTTCTACAGTTCTAACTTCTACCAGTACTACCACACCTACTCCAGTCTACGATGCTACCACTAAATCTTACAAAGTAACCTACGATGCTACTAATGGAGTAAATATTAAACTTGCTAAAGCTAATCAATCCTATACTGATTACAATCTCCAAGTACGCTGTACTCGTAGTGACAACCAATTATTTGGTAGAGATCAAAAGATTAATTTCTTGTTTGGTGCTTATAGTGTAGTGGATATTAGTGGAGTTGGGGTGTAGCTATGAGTTAAATGTTGTAGCACCTAATTTATACCATTATACCAGTTCCGCAAACAACCTTTTTAATATATACCAATTTCACCAACCGCCAATCTAACTTTAAATTGAAGCTAAACTCAAAATTCCCTTTTGCCTCGCGAAGGGGTGGACGCGTTAGCGGACGGGGTAGTTAGCGAAATGGGTATAAATAGCCAAACTGCTATTAAACTAGACACTTGTTTGTGCGTCCTATTTTCTATATCAGAAAGGGTTGTCAAAGCTCAAACAGTCCTCAACTGTGTTGTCTATTTTAACTATATTGGTTAGCTATATTATTTTTGTAGGGGTGGTCGCCATTACTGAATAAAAGCTGTAGGGGAGGGATTTATCCTTCCTGTTGTTGAATTTCGGCGTAACAATTTACTCAAACCCCACTAAAGCTTCCTTAAAGTAAGGCCAATATTTTTCTAGTTTGTGGGTTCCGACACCGCTGATTTTGGCAAATTCGGCTTTGGTTTTGGGCTTTTTAGCGACCATATCTAAAAGACTAGCATTCCCGAAGACTACAAAAGTTGGTAGATTATCTTGTTTGGCTATTTGTGACCTAGTTTGTCTTAGTTTATCAAAAAAAGCTTGATCAGAAGGTGATAATTTAGCAGTGGATTTTTTAGTAATTTTAGATTTAATCGGTTGTTTAGCTAGCTCCGTAAATGGGGTTAATTCCACTTTCAAAAGACCTGTGGCAATTTTCATGGAAGTTTCATTTAGAGAAAGAGTTTTGATAAAACCTTCATAATCTACCTGCAAATAGCCCAAACTAATCAGTTGGTTGGTATAAAACATCAGCTCCTCCCTGGAATTATCTTTACAAATTCCAAAAGTAACCAGTTTGGTGTGCTCATAATTTTGCATTCTTTCGTTCGAAATTCCTTGTAAAAATTCTACAATATAACCAATTCCAAATTTTTGTCCGGTTCTACCGATAGCCGAGATAATTTTTTGAGCCAAGACTGTTTGGTCGATTTTGGCTACTGGGTTTAAGCAGCCGTCACAATTACCGCAATCTACTTCAAGCCGTTCCTCAAAATATTGCAAAAGTATGCGTCTTCGACAGTGTCCCGTGCTACAAAAATCAACCAGTCTGTCCAGTTTATCGTGCTGAAGTTTTTGAAAAATCTTAAAGGTTTCCGCGTTTCCTGAAGGCTTACCGGTGTCAATAAATCTGCGATAAGTACCTGCATCTGCGGGAGAATACAAGAGCAGAGCCTCTGAAGCAAGTCCATCTCTACCAGCTCTTCCGGTTTCTTGATAATAGCTTTCGATCGATTTTGGCATATTCCAATGAGCCACAAACCGTACATCAGGTTTATCCACCCCCATTCCAAAAGCGATTGTAGCACAAACCACTTGCAGTTCATCTTGCATAAATTTGGTGTAGGTTTCCTCTTTTTCTTCAATAGACAATCCGGCGTGAAAAGGTGCCGCCAAAATCCCAGCTTCAGTCAAGTTCGCAGCAACTTCTTCGGTAGATTTACGACTTAGGCAATACACAATCCCGGATTCTCGAGGGAAAGATTTTACAAAAGAAACAAGTTGCTTGGTTGCCTCCTTTTCTTCAGGTTTTGGGGTTACGGTGTAGGTGATGTTGGGCCTATCAAAAGAGCTTATAAAAATATTCGGGTTGTCGAGTTTGAGTTGCAAAACAATGTCATCTCGGGTGAGTTGGTCAGCGGTAGCAGTTAGGGCAATCAGAGGAATTTCGGGGAATTTTTCCTTAAAAATAGCTAGTTTGGAATATTCTGGTCTAAAATCGTGTCCCCATTGAGAAACGCAGTGAGCTTCATCAATGGCAATCAGGCTGATTTTGAGGGTTTCCATCCAATCCAAAAAACTACTCTCTCTAGCAAATAATCTCTCGGGAGAAACATAAAGGAGTTTGAGAGTTCCATTTTCGGCGTCTTGGGTGGTTTCTTTTTGCTCTAAGTATCCGATCGAGCTGTTTAAAATTCCAGCTCTAATTCCATTTTTTTTGAGTGATTCCACCTGATCATGCATTAGGGCAATTAGAGGTGAAATTACAATCACTAAACCATTTTCCAAAACCGCAGGAAGCTGATAACAAAGAGACTTTCCGCCGCCTGTTGGCATTATTGCAAGTGTATCTTTGCCAGCCAAAATCGAGTCGATTACAGGCACTTGAGCAGGTCTAAGGGTATCATAGCCAAAATGTTCTTTTAACTTACTAAGCAACAGAGATGACATAGAATTTACCCTAAATTTAAAATTGAATTTGCACAACTCAATTATTTTTTTGAGAGTAAAATTTAGCTCAAAATTAATTTCTAAAAATGAAAATTATGATTGACTAAGATTTCGATGTCCTTCATTTAGTTTTAACATGTACTCAACCAACCAAATTTTCATTTCTGACTTGTTAAAATCACCAAAAGAGCAAGTTTTTAGCCTTGTTTATGAGGCACAGCAAGATTTACTCAGTGACGGTTTGTTTTTAGTTGGGTTTATCAAAGATGAAGTTTTAAATTATACCAAAGTTGAGCTAGAAGACCTCAAAAAATTGGCGGGTAGGGGAGTTTTTACCTACGAAAGCAAGGAAGTTTATAAACTTTTTGAAAATACCCTCGAAGCTCCAGTTTTACTAGATTTAAAGCTAGGAGACTACATTGAAAATTCTAATTTGCCATTTCAGTTTGAAGATTTTCATCGCCGATTTAGCCTAGAAACTTTTGCTAAAGAAGATTTTGGTGGGAATATAGAACTGGCTAAACTTTGGCATTCTGATCAACTTGGAAGGCATTTTATGCAGAATTTGGATTCAAGATTGTTGAATTTGTGGCAAAATGTAGAGTCGCCTTTGGCTCGGGTTTTGGCTGTGATGGAAAATACCGGGATTTATATTGATCAAACCAAACTTCAAGAAATTTCTAATCAATTATCTGGTGAAACTGAAAGATTGGACTCAGAAATCAAAGCAATTTTGCAAGTGGAAAATCTTAACCTTAATTCACCGTCACAGTTAGGGCCAGCCTTGGTAAATTTCGGACTAGCTATCAAACCAAAATCTAGCGGCAAAATTCCTACCGACAAAGATATACTAGAGTCACTCGTCCCGCTCGATAAATCCGGGGTAGTAGCTAAAATTTTGGACTACCGAACTGTGACTAAACTAAACTCCACTTTTGCGGTTAGTTTTTTGGGGAAACTTGATAAAAATAGTCGAATTCATGGGATTTTCAGTCAAACTGGAGCAGCAACTGGTAGAATTTCCTCAAACTCCCCAAACCTCCAAAATATTCCGATCAAGCACCCAAAATACGGTCCACTTTTGCGAGCTTGCATTGCCAGCGAACCCTCAAAACTAATCATTTCAGCGGATTATTCCCAAATCGAACTTCGCCTGCTAGCTCATTTTACGTCGGATCCTGTTCTTAAAGCCGCTTTTGAAAATGACGAAGATGTTCACGCCAGAACTGCCAGCGAGATTTTTGAAATTCCCCTTGATTCAGTCACCAAAGAGCAACGAAATGTGGGTAAAACGCTCAATTTTGCTCTATTATATCAGCAAGGGCCTCAGGCAACCGGCAAACAACTTGGAATTAGTACCAAAGAAGCAAGTCAAATTATTGCTAAATATTTCCAGAAGTTTGCTAAAGTTCGTCCTTATCTGGATTCTAACCTAGAATTTGCCCGTAAGAATGGCTTTGTGGAGACCTTTTTGGGTAGAAGGCGGTATTTTGACAACCTAAATTCGACCAACGGATTTTTGCGAAGTATGGAAGAAAGGGCGGTGTGCAATTCACCTCTACAGGGTTCAAATGCTGATTTGATCAAACTTGCCATGATAAATTTGCAAAATAGAATTGAAAAAGAAAACCTGCCAGCCAAGATTGTGTTAACAGTTCACGACGAATTGGTGGTGGAAACGGATAAAGATTTTGCTCAAAAAATGCTACAAATTTTGATTACTGAAATGGAGCTCGGGCAACCGCTAAATGTCCCGATTAAGGTGGAAGTTGGAGTTGGAGCCAATTGGAGTGAGGCGAAGTAGGAAATTATAAATTGTTATACTAGTTTCGCTAATTACTACCACAAACATACCCCGTCAGGCTTTGCCTGCCACCCCTTTCAAAAGGGGAATTTCGAGTTTAGTTTCAATTTGAAGTTAGGTTGATGGTTGGTGAAATGGGTATAATGATAAATTATAAGTGGAAAAAGGTACGTCTGCCTAATATGATTTTTCTGCAAACAAAGAGATTGTTGTTGGGGCAAAATGATTTTGTGGAAATTATAAAGTGAATCAAATTCTTAGTTCTTTTATCATGGAGCAAATAGTTAATTTTTGACTTTACTATTGACTATTGACAGTAAACAGACAATACTAAATACACAAAACCTATTCTGTGACCAAAAAACTTTCCGCAACCAAACAAAAGATCGTCGATTTTCTTGATAAAAATCCAAATTCTAGTGCCAAATCAATCACGGATTATCTGGAAATTAGCAAACAAGCTGCTCAAAAACACCTTAAAGAATTGCTAGAAATGGGGTTGATTTCCAAAAGAGGAAGTCCGCCAAAGGTTTATTATGAGAAAATAAATCGGGATTTTAAGATTGAGCTGTCATCAAAAATATCCTTTGAATCAACAAATTCAGACGAATTTAACTCAAATGACCAAGAATCAATTCAAGAAAATTTTGCTTTATTCACTTCCGATGGGCAAATTCTAAAAGGTTTGGAAGGGTTTGGAAAATGGTGTGAGGATCGAGATTTTAGTGTAGAAGATTATGCTCAAAAGTATGCCGAAATAGTCACCAAATACAACAGCTACAAAAACAGTTCAAACATGATTGATGCTACTAACAAAGCCAAAGAAACTTATAAAGATCAGTGTTTTTTGGATAAATTGTGCTATAGTGAATTTTCAGCCTACGAGATTTTTGGACGAACCAAGCTGTATTCTTATCTTTTGTACGGCAAGCAATCTGAAGATAAAAAGCTGATTAAAACGACCGTTTCTGAAATAAAAGAGGATATTTTTAGGTTAGTTATTGAGCAAAAAATCGATGCCGTGGGTTTTATATCCCCAACCGTACCCCGCAAAATCCAATTTCAAAAAGAGTTTGAGAAAATTCTGAATTTGCCACTACCGGTTATCAAAATTGAAAAAATTCGAGGTGAAGTTTTGATCCCTCAAAAAACCCTAAAGTCTCCCAAGGAAAGAATCGAAAACAGTATTAGCACGATTGTGGTTACTGAACAAAGAAATTTTAGCAGGATTTTGCTGATTGACGATTTTGTGGATTCTGGAGCAACACTCAACTTTACTGCTCAAAAACTAAAAGCCAAATTCCCGAGTATTCAAACGATTATCTGCTATGCCATCTGTGGCACTCCAAATGGTGTGATAAATCATTCTCAAAAATTTGAAGTGGTGAACGAAGCTTGATTTGTGTACCCAAAATAATATTAAACTAGACACTTGTTTGTGGAATTCGCATTCTAATTTTTATATCTTGAAAAGACTTAAAGCTCAAACAGTCCTCAACTGCGTTGTTTATTTTAACTATTGGTTGGCTATAATTTAGGTTTGAGTATAATTTACTTTTTCTCTCGAAGGTAAAAATAAACCAAACCAGAAACTCCACAAATCATTAAAGCAATAACCATTGTAGTTGGGTTTATAAAATTAAAGTTGGTCTTTTTGGATTGTGTGGTGTTTTTTTTAGTAGAATCATTTTCTTGGCTGCTTGAATTTGATGATTTAGATTGTGACTTTGATGAGGATTTGTTAGAGCTGTTTGAGTTAGGCTGAGAATTTGATGAAGAGTTTGATTTGGATGAGTTTGTGGAAACCGAGCTTGAAGTTGTAGTGTTTGTTGCCTGATTGGCAACTTTTTTACCACCAACAATGCTTGAAGTAACTGGCACAGCGACCGCAGTTTTGGTTGAAGAATTGGAAGATGAACTTGAAATAGATGAAGTTTTAGAACTAGAATTGTTTATAACCGAGCTAGAACTCTGAGCTGCTTCCTTCACAACCGGGAAGATACTCAATTTGAATGCGTAGAGTGAATCATTTTGGTAAGTTACAGGCAAAGCTGAAGGGTATTTTTGCTCAGAATCTTCGGAGTTTGGACCAGGCTCAAAAAAGAATAAAAGGTTGTAATATTCATCACCTAAATTTGTTATATTTATTGGATCACAAGTGAATAAAGTTCCGTCACTAGAAAGGCTACAATTTTGAACTCCAGGGTCTTTTATGGTTGCATTTTCGTTATTGTCGGCTCTGGATATTCCTATTTTGTAGATGTTGGTTTTGGAGATTAAGGGATTTTTATTTTTGATTGTGCAAGTTAAAAGTTTTTGGTCTGCGATGGTTACTTTTACGATACATTTTGTATCTGAAAGATCCCAAGATTGAAATAGGTTGGGGTTCAAATAATCTGGTTTTTGTTTTGAAATAATGTTTTTGTCTCCAGAAAATAAGTTAAATACTTTTTGCATTTCTCGACGATTTACATTGCCCAAAATAGGCGTAGAAGCACTGTTCATCATAGATTCTTTAGTTGGTCTAATAGCTCCAGTTTGAGAAGTTGAAAAGCATTGACCAGGAAAATAGCCAACCTTATAATTTTCTTCATCCAAAACCTCGTTCAAATTTTCTACTTTAGCCCAATTTATCTCATAACTTTCATCGTTATAATAGGACTTTTCCAAAACTCCGTTGTTATACCTAAGGTAGAAAGGGTCAGCTTCACTAGTATAATAATCAATAAATGCTGTGCGAAATTCATAAAAGTATGGGTCAACTGTACCAACCAAATCTCCCCACCATTTAGTAGCTGTGGTTTCATCTGCGGCACAGTTCGGGTACTTAATAATTGGCGTGGTTCTATCAGGCTCAGAGTATTCGTCAGCTAATCCAAAAAGTGAGTGACCAAGTTCATGAGCTAAGACAAATCCGTTCTCTTCGGAATATAAACGAATAGGGCTAGTATAGTATTTTTTAATTGAAAAATCATTATTGTAAGTTATGTCAGCATAATCAGCGTTGGATCTATAATAACCACTACCATCATTGATTAATCTTATTGGAGAAACATAATCCAACCCCAAAGCCGTAGGGTCTTTTACCAAATATTCAAATTGATAATCTTGACTGGCTGGAATTGGCTGCTTATAAAACCAGAAATTGAATTTATTGATATTACTTTTGAACGGTTCGATATTAAAAACTCCATAATTATAAGGATAAACATTTTTGGTATCAGTTAATAAAACTTTTTGCAAAATTTTACTCTTTAAATCGGCAGAGTTATTAATGTTATCAGGATAATAAAAAACTAAATTGATTCTATCTTTAGCCTGATCATGGTTTAAATTTGCATCTAGTGGCTCCAAAAAGCTTTTGTTTAAAACCAATTCCGAATATTGATTACTACTAGAACTAGACTGGCTAGATTGAGAGTCGGAAGTGCTAGAGCTTGAAGAGCTTGGACCACCAGCCAAAGTTGAGATTGGAGATAAGAGGTTGGTAATAAATTAGGGAACTAGACTAGTTAGCAAACACTAACTAAACTAATTTCTATGATATACAGATAAAGATTAAGCAATTACAATTTAAAAAAAATAATTCATCATTTTTGTGTAG
>JBIKIW010000052.1:0-9277 GCA_044361365.1 Limisphaerales bacterium
ATCAGGATTTAGCGCAAGAGTGTGATATTTTTAACCCTAAAAAAGATGAATTTGTAAATGTTGCTCAATTAACCGTAGATGCTGTTAAGAAATCTTTTGATTATAGTATCAACTCTTCTACTCGTAAAGAATCAGATATAATTTCACAATTAGGTATTTAACCCTTTCATCTATTGACAAAACACCCCTTGTGACCGACTTTTGTTAGTCATGAGCAAGTCCAAAAAAGTTAGTGAAAGTCAAAAAAATAAGCCATTTGAATTGGTAGCTCCGTATTCTCCTGCGGGTGATCAGGGTAAGGTTATTGAGACCATTACCAACAGTTTGAATGAGAAAAACTTTGAGCAAACTATCTTGGGAGCAACTGGAACCGGAAAGACCTACATGATGGCATCGATTGTCAATAACATTCAAAAACCCACCCTCGTAATCGCCCATAATAAAACTTTGGCAGCCCAACTTGCTGAAGAATTTAAACGCTTTTTTCCAAACAACGCTGTTCACTATTTCGTAAGTTATTACGATTATTATCAGCCAGAAAGCTACCTCCCCCGCTCCGACACCTACATCGAAAAACAAACCCAAATCAACGAAGAAATCGAACGCCTTCGTAATGCCACCACCCAGGCACTTTTGACTCGCAAAGATGTGCTAATTGTGGCTTCTGTATCTTGTATTTACGGACTTGGAGATCCTGAAGATTTTAATGCCCTAAAGGTTGAATTTGAATCTGGACAAATCTACAATATCGCTAAAGTCACCAGAAAGCTTATCGACATGCAATTTGTGCGTACCAACGCCGATTTAGCTCGTGGAATGTTTAGACTGCGAGGAGATACTCTCGAAATTTACCCAACCTCAGAAGATAAAATTGGCTACAGATTCAGCTTTTTTGGAGACCTTTTAGAGAAAATTGAAAGTTTTGACATCGTTACAGCCAGCACCCGAGAAGAAATTGATCACTACATGGTTTTCCCAGCCAAACAGTATGTCACTACTCAAGAAAAAATCCGTAGTGCAGTTAAAGATATTGAAAAAGATATGGTAGATCGAGTAGCTAGTTTTGAAGGAGAAGGTAAACTTTTGCAAGCTCAACGAATCAAAGATCGCACCGCCAATGACATTGAAATGCTTCTAACACTTGGTTACACTGGTGGAATTGAAAACTACTCTAGCTATTTTGACGGACGCAAAGAAGGTGAACCACCTGCCACGCTTTTGGATTATTTCCCAGATGATTCACTTTGTTTTGTGGATGAAAGTCACATCACTTTGTCTCAAATCGGAGCCATGTACACCGGTGACAGAAGTCGCAAATCAACTTTAATTGAATACGGTTTTAGACTACCTACCGCTTTGAACAACCGACCACTTAGAATCAACGAATTTTTTGAACGAACGGGACAACTTATTTATGTTTCAGCAACTCCAGCCGAGTTTGAATTTGGTCGAAATAATATTATCGGAAAAGAGGAAATTGCTCACAGACAAGGTGTTGTGAATATAAGCCAATAACTCCCAAATTTATAAAACCCATTTGATTTCTTTTGCCTAAAATTAAACCTGAGGTGCCAGTTGCTCCCTGATAAGGGAGCTGTCCCGGGACTGTGGGTTTGTGTCTCCCTATTCTCAGGGAGGTGGCAGACGAAGTCTGTCGGAGGGTGCTTTAAAGTTCCATAAAACCCCAAAGCTAGCGGACACTTCCCTTGGAAGTAGAAAAACTATTTAATGGCTTTTTGTTGCGATTAGTTTTCAAGTGGGTTTTATAAGACATTTTATTACATTAGTCTCTCATAAACTAACTTTTATACCCAAAATCTCAATTGTTAGTTAAACTTTGTGAGTTTAATTTATGAAATTTGACTTGGGTAAGATATTTTGTATTTTATACCCATTTCACTAAACATCAGCCTAACTTCAAATTGAAACTAAACTCGAAATTCCCCTTTTGAAAGGGGTGGCAGCGATAGCTGACGGGGTATGTTTGTGGTAGTTAGTTAGCGAAACTAGTATAAACAAAAAAAACCAGCCCGATTAAAGGCTGGAGTTATATAAATAATTTTAAAATTACTATTTAGGTTTTTTAGCTCCGTACTTACTTCTGCTTTGTTTTCTGTCTTTTACTCCAGCAGTATCAAGTTTTCCTCTAACAATATGGTATTTTACACCAGGTAAATCTTTTACACGACCTCCTCTAATCATCACAACACTGTGTTCTTGTAAGTTATGTCCAATACCTGGAATATAAGCAATTACTTCTACTTTGTTTGATAATTTAACTTTAGCTACTTTTCGTTGAGCTGAATTAGGCTTTTTTGGAGTGGTGGTATAGACTTTAGTACAAACACCTCTTTTGAAAGGGTTTCTTCCTGGGATTGCTTTGGTACTAAGGTTATTCCAGTTTACTCCCATTGCTGGAGATTTAGTTTTTCTTAAGATTTTAGTTCTTCCTTTTCTTACTAATTGATTGATAGTTGGCATAGTTGTTTTATATTAATTGGATGGAATTAGTTTTTGAGAGAAGTTGTGATTTTCATCAGCAAAAATATTTAGTCTTTGGTTTAATCTAACGTCTTGAAGTCTGTTTTTTGGTAACATTCTTTTTACAGCTAAGTAAATAACTCTGGTTGGGTCTAATTCAATTTGCTCCTCAAAACTCCTTGTTTTCATACTTCCAGGTCTGCTAGTAGGGTGACTAAAATAAACTTTATATTTAGCTTTCATTCCGGTAACAACAGTTTTTGCAGAATTGATGACTACAACACAAGCTCCCATGTCCACATCTTGAGAAAAATCAGCACGGTTTTTACCCATTAATAAATTACTGATTTCGGTGGCAACTCTACCTAATGGTTTTTTACTAGCATCAATAATGTACCAATCTCGTTGCATTCCAGCAGTTTTTGGTCTTGTGGTTTTAGTTGAATCTACTATGGTTGATGTTAAAATAGGTTTGGACATATTAATTTTCTACGATGGTAACAATTGCTTTTTGATGAACGCTGAAAGGTTCTTGATAGTTTAAAACTCGTACATATCCACCTTGCCTTTCTTTTAGAGTAGGATAGATTTTTTCGATGAATTTTCTAGCAGTTGGCTCATCTACATATTTTCTAAGTCTTTGAAATTGTAATTGTGTGTTACCATCAGCTCTCTTACAAAGGGTAACTAGTCTTTCAAAAAAAGGTCTAAACCATTTAGCTCTAGTTTTAAAAGTAGTTATTTGCCCGTTAAGAATTAAGGCTCTAGAAAGGTCGATTTTTAATCTTCTTCTCTCTTCTTTGGTACGGTGAAATTTTTGAGTGTTTACTAAGTGACGCATATAATATTATTCTTTGATTTTAGAAACTTCTTTTTTAACTTTAGGAGTTTTTATTTTATCTTCAGTAGATTCAGATTTTACAGTTTTTTTCTCAGCAACTGGAGCTTCGTCACCAACAACTTCTAAGATTGTTTGGAAAGGTCTAAAACCATATTGTCTGTGATAGTTTGATTTTGCTCTATATTTTACTACTCTAATCTTTTCACCCTTAACGTGAGAAGCGATTTTTACTTTAATGGTTTTTCTAGGAGTGTCTCCACCAAAAGAATACATGACTGGAAAGTCCATTACGTCTCCTTCGTTGGTAAAATTAAGTCTATCAACGACGAATTTTTGTCCTAAACTGACAATGTATTGCTTATTTCCTGATTGAATAACAAAAGGCATATATAATTTAACTAATTTCAATAATTTTTACAGATAATTTTCCAGTAGGGCTTTTAAAACTGACTACATCGTTTAACTTTTTTCCTAAAACTGCTTCAGCAATTGGAGATTCGTTACTTATTTTTCCAGATAAAATATCTGATTCACTACTTCCAACAATCTTGATTTCAAAAGTCTGTTTGTCACCTTCGTATTGAACTTTAATTTGACTACCAAGCTGAATGGTTTTGTTTTTAGATGTGCTTGTATCTTCTTCTATGATTTCGTAATTTTTAAGAATCTCTTCTAATTCTTGTTGTCTTGTGGTAAGATCGTCTTTAATTTTTAATGAAGTTTGGTAGGCTGCATTTTCTCGCAAATCTCCGTCTTGTCTAGCAGTGCTTAGAGCAGCAAGAGTAGAAGGCAAATCAACTTCTAAAAGTTTTTTTAACTCCTCCTGTAAATCTAGCAGACCTTGTTTGGTCAGATAATGAGACATATGGGCAATACACTTAAAACAATAGAAATTCCTAAATATTGTCAAGCTAAGGCAGATTTTTGATTGAGACTTTACGAGTAGTTTGGATTAATATTAAGCTTAAATTACCAAGACAACAGGTTTTTCAACTATTTGTGACTAAAATAGCCAATTAAATATTGATTTCGAAACAAACCTTCTCCTATCAAAACACCATCAAATCCAGCTTTTTCTAAAAGTTCCAAATCTTTGAAAGTTTGCAAACCACTTTCTGCAACTGAAAAATATCTATCCGAAATTTGTGATTTTAAATTTATGGAATTTTCTAAACTAACCTCAAAAGTACGTAAATTTCGATTATTTACACCAATTAATATAGGAAAATCTTGATCAGAAATCTTGTCTAAAACTTTCAAAACCAGCTCCAACTCTGCTAAATTGTGAACTTCGATTAGCGGTTGCAACCCTAATTCTAGTGATAATTCCAAAAATTGACCCAACTTTTCCCCTAAAACGTTAGCTAATAATAATATAATATCAGCTTGAAAAAACTTTGTCTCCCAAATCTGGTAAGTATCTACAATAAAATCTTTCCTCAAAATTGGAATCGAAGCTTCCTTTCGAATATTTTCTAAAACTTCCAAACTTCCCCCAAAAAATGGCTCGTCGGTAAGCACAGAAATGGCGTTAGCTCCAGATTCTACAAATTCATTAGCAATCTTAAGTGGATCAAATTGACTTCGTATAATACCTTTACTAGGGCTTTTTCTTTTTACCTCAGCTATGAGTTGAAGGGTATTTTTTTTCGATAAATAAGAGCTTTTATAGATTTTTGAATTAATTTTTTGTTGTAGTATTTCTAAGGGTATTTTTTGTTTAGCAATTTCTACCTCGGCTTTTTTTGAAACTATAATTTGATTTAGAATGTCCATTTGAACAAAAAGAAAGTTTTTTTTAGGTTTGTAAATTAAAGCCTTTTATTATATAGAACCCATTCAATTTATTTTGCCCAATTTAAGCCAAAAGTTGCTAGTTGCTCCCTGATAAGGGAGCTGTCCCAACGGGACTGTGGGTTTGGTTAAGCCTTGAATTTCCACAAAACCCTTTGTCCTGCGGACATTTCCCTTGGAAGGAGCAAAACTATTTAAGTCTGTGTTGATTCAGATTAATTTTCAAATGGGTTCTATAAGTAGATGGTAGACGCAACAACGGCCGCAACCTAACTACAGCCGATAGGTCTAAGGGTGGTAGAATTGCACATTTACACGGTGCTCATGAGTTTACGCCTGAGGAGGCAAGAGTGGCAGGACATAAAGGAGGGCTTCGTCGTAGCAGAAATGCTAGCGTGGCAAACGAAAATCGTCAGGAATAAATCAAAGTAAGACATACTTTCACCCGCTCATTTATTGGGCGGTTTTTTGTTGGGTAAAAAAAACAGTTGTGTAAAGAGAAAAAGTGTGTTTTAATTAGCATGTTTAATCTTTTAATATTGTAAAAGATATAAGGCTACAAAACCTTAAAAAAGCCAAACATAAATTTCCACTACCTCAACATTTCAAACAACCACCATCTCTTTAATCTTAATACCAAAACATATATGAACTTACCAACATTTAAGGATATCAAATCAAAACCTAATGCACTTCCAATTGCAATTGCAACCTCGTTATTGATGATCGCTCAACAATTGCCTACTATAGCTCAAACTCCGAAAGGTCTAAGCAATAATAATGTGATAGCTGAAAGTTACGATCAATCAAATAATCCTAGTTTAGGGTTATTGGTACTAAAAACAATAAAAAATGGTCAAAGTAGTATTAAGTCCATTAAAGAGTTACCAGAATCAAAGTCAGAAACTATTATACCCGGTGTGGAAGTTCGTTTTGGTGAAAATGATCCACGACCTAAGAACATGATTGAAAATCTTAAATCATCTTTTGGATCTAAATATTCACCTCTAATATCTAAAAATACCAATATCCTGATTTTTAGTGCATCTCGTTATGCAATAAACTCAACAAGAAAGAACTCAGAAGCTATTAACTTCAGAGTGGTTGATGGAGATACAATCTATCATATAATAGTTTTAAATCATGAGAGTTTTTCAAGAACTGAGGAACAAAAAATCTCTGACTTGCCTGAAAACATTCGAAAACAGGTTGCAAATTATCCTATTAGCAAGATATCTAGTGATTTAAAAGAAAATTTATCTTCTGGTAAAAAAACAGACATGTTTGGTGAATGGGGTAATATATCTCTAACTCTTGAATCAAACGGTTTAATGCCTTCCCTCAATAACGAAGTAAGGGAAGCTGCTTTGAAAGATTTTATGTTATCAGGGTTACAAACAAATGGTTTTACAAATGAAGATGCTTTGGGTATTGCAGAATCTAGTGTAAACTCATTTGTGACACAGGAACATACATGGGCACAGGATTCTGTTATTAACACTCTGACAGTTATGGCAAAAATATTGCTTTACGAAGAAGGAACACCCTTAACCAGTGATAATGTTGATACTAAAATAACGGAGCTAATTAATGCAGATAAACAGTCAATCACGGATTTATATTTAGCGTGTAGACAATTCATTAGAGGTAATAACTCTTATAATTTTCTCTCTAATTTTGCCTACAAAGAAACCGCAGATGTTGTGGCGGTACTTATTCGAGAGTATATTAACAAAACACAGTTAAATAATCTTCCCTTTAAAGTAAAAACAGAAGTCACACAAGTCCAAGAAGGTAAAGATAAAGGAAAATACACAATACAATATTGATTCAGATAGATGACGAACCTAATAAAGCTGATAAAAAATGAAACTCTAAATACTAATTATGATGAAATCTTTAACCCAGAGACAGGAAAGTTTGAATTTTTTGAGAATGTAAAAATATAAATATTGATATCGTTGAATCAAATCTGATTTATACTGTGGATATGGTGGTTTTTGCAAATATCACAAACCAAAAATTAACGCGAAATATAGACACAGATGGGCAAGTTTTTTGGAAGCGGGTTGGTTAGTTATATCTATTCCATACTAAACTTACAAAGCAAATACCCCCGACCTTTCAGGTCGACCCCTAGATAGGCACGGCTGTCCCATTCCTTAAAAACTCTGTATCACTTTAAACAATCTGCTGATTTTATTCCCAAATAATCTAATGCTTTGGGCTTGGTTCGTAGATCCAATACTTTTGTACAGAATTACTGCTAAACTTCTAAAAAAAGCATTGTTACTTGGTGAGTTACCTTTGGTAATTTTACTACTGTCTTCTTGATAGGTAATGTCTTTAATGTAGTGGAAAGCTTCAATAGACCAATGCTTTCTTTTTAGATCTAGGTAGTATTTAGCCGACTCTGGCTGACTTGAAATGAAGTAATTTTGATTTAGGGTTTCTCTGAAACTTACTTCACCTGTTAGTTTGCTTCTAGTTGTTTGCTTTACTATAGTCTGAATTACAATGACTGTTTTTAAACCTTTCCAGTCAGGGTATTGGATTTGAGGATCTTGAATTTGAATTTTGTAGCAAACTCTTAATTCTTCTCTACCTTTGTTGATTTCATGCTTAACTGCAATTTCTTTTGAGTTGTGTTGTAGGGTGATTTCTGTATTAAATTTACTCTGGATTTTTTCATAAAGTAGTCTTTGATTTCTTTTTACTTGGATAAAGTAATTATTCTTACTATTAATGACTATTTCTAGAGTTTTTGTCGTGGCGAAACTCTGTTCGGGAAACCCGAACCCACTTCTCAGTTTTGACAATGAAGGGCATCCATAGTTAAGACCATATTTTCAAGATTCAAGGCTTTAATTAACTCTTGAACAGTATTGACTTCACCCTTTCCTGATCCATTGATAAAAGCTTTGGATTTGATACTCTTACCCTCACTGTAGGCTGTGACTATACTGGTAAAAGTTTGCTTTGTAGATTGGCTTTGTTTAATAGTGCCTCTAATGGCTTTACCGTCTAAATGAATAGCTGAGTCTGAGTTTAATTGAAAAACTTCAAAGATAGCTTGGTTTAAATCATCGTAGTCTAGTTTCTGCAGATTGCACATTGTTTTTCATACCCAAATTCAAAGTTGTTTATTTGATATTTGTAAAATAGCTTGTTTTCTCCAGCAAATCAAGGTTAGAATTGATAATTTACGATTAGCATACAAGGCTAGTGCTTCTAAATTAGCCTCAATTCCATGTTTAAGAATTGCTAGTTGGTATACTAGAATTGGTTACTTTCTACCACCTTGAATGTGCAAATATGTGTTTAAATTTGTTCACCCTGGCAATGCTCTACCTTTAGATGCTATAAATCCAAAAAGGATAAGAGACTGCAAAGATTACAATCAAGAAAAATAAAGTAATAACTGGAATATGCCAACCTCCTCTAACTTTTCTCTGAAAATAAGATGCTAAACCTTCAGGCAAACCAAAGTTGTTTTCTTGAAAATGAATCAAAAGCATAGCAAAAAAGATACAAGTCGAGCTAAGTGCCGAAAGCAAGCACCAAGGACAAAAAACTCCTATTAAATACGCCGAAACATACATAAACCACGAGGACAAAGCAAATGCTAAAAATGGTGGAATAGTGGTTAACCAGGTCAAAAGTGGACTAATCTTTCTTTTTTCTATGAGTACAAGTCCAGTTAAAAGAGCTGACGGATAGCCTGCCACCCCAAGCAACGAAAGCGGAATCCCAAATGCTTCGGCGTACTCACTTTTCATCACAACTCCACAATTTAAAAGTACATTTATATTACAAGAAAGGGTTTGATCTGGATTTTTTAAGATATTTATTTTGTCTATTGTCAGAGTAAAAGCAGCTACAAATCCAGCTATAGCAAAAAAGCAGATGACCAATGCTAAATGATTTTTGATGATAAATTTTTTAAGAAATTGAAGCATATTTATGCTAATATAAACCACCCTTTTACTGATGTCAAACAAAAGTTAACTTCGTTTTAAAACCAAAATAAATCCTAAGGGACTAGACCAGTTAAAATTTAATTTGAAATACTTTTCAGGTATTTAATATAGATTTTGATAATATGGAGCAAATCTGTCTCTAAGTCAAATACATATTTCTCTAAATCTTTTTTTGATTGAG
>JBIKIW010000053.1:0-9075 GCA_044361365.1 Limisphaerales bacterium
CTCATTATCATATACTATTTCTTCGCCACTGAGTCTTATTTTAATGTCTAAATTATCTGTTAATAGCCACTTTTTTAAGATAGAAGCAACTATTTTATAATCACCAGAATAAATACTTCCGTAAAATACTATTTTATTCATTTGTGTTAATTATAATATATTTTTTATTAATCATCTAACTATATTGTATGGCCAATATTTTCTTTCACAAATTCACATTCGCTATCAAACTCTTCACAGTTGTTATTTTGTTTTACTCTATTTCACTTTATTGTATGCCCAATATCCCAAATAGATAGCTACAACAGTAGTTATTATTACAACAATTTTAATGGTAGTCCAGCCACTTGTTTTTACCAATTCTACATTTAAAATTGCCGCATCTTGTTTGCCAAAAGTACTAGAAACAAAAGTTGTACCTGCTATAAATCCCATACTCCCAAAGAATGCACCTCCAGCACCCGCCAAAACAGCCATTATTTTCGGATCTATGGTTACTTGGTTTTTTGGGTAATAGTATAGACAGACATAAATTATACTAATTAAATTATTGTATTACAGAATTATTTTAGTAATACTTTGGGGGTTTGTCAATACTAAGGGGTTGAAATCAAGCTCTGCAAATAGAAGTCATTATTTTTTTAAATTAAATTTTTGATACATTTCAAACAGTATTTCCAGTCTTTCTGCGTCATTTTCAAAAGGTTTGCGGCGGTTTAGAGCTTTTAAATAACACTGGTCAATAACTTCATCTAAACTACTGTGAGCCTGACGAAGATTTTCTGGCATTTTCTTTGGGTCATAAAGCTGGGCTAAAGTCAATTCTGGGTATTCCTCACGGGTAAAAATGACTCTATCCGCACATCTTTCAATAGTTTCACGATACTCTTTGCTAATTTCTGGAAATGGGAAGGTGTTGTAAATTAAAGATGAGGAATATCTTAAATCGGTTTTCAACCGTCCGCCCACAGCTCGAACCCAAACCATGTGCATTTTACTGGAAATTACTCCAAAAATCCAAATTTCAGGATCGTAAATAGCTGATGCTGAATTTGAAATGACAGTATTTTGATCTAAAAAACCAATTGGAATATATTCTCTTTTTTCTGAGGAAACATTAGGTATAATAAGTGAGGTGTGCTTTTCTTTTTTATGCCTGATCTCAACAAATCTATATGGAGATTTAGCAAATTCTCTTGTAGCAGGTTTTACACTATTTAATCTCATTGACTCTACTTTTTTTATTCTATTTACCACTTCATCAATATTTTTAAGATGGTTATAGTCATTTTCCTCTAGCCACAAACACCACCTGTCTTTTCCGTTTATGTATTCTTCAGAGCCTAAATATTTTTTTATATAATTTGATAAAATTGGGTATTTATTGATTAAAGTAAGCCTTTCAGAGTTTTCTAAAACCAAATTACTACCATCTTTTGGCGTATTCCCTAATACCATTTTTGATAAATGTTTAGAAATTGGGGTGGATCTTTTGGCTACAAAAATTACTGGGGCATCAACCAGATATGCATTTATATTTTTAGCTAAGTTTTTTTTAGTATCTTTAAATAAATATTTTGGTTCAAAACTTTCATTTCGTAATCCAGTTATAATAACTGTAACACCAGCGTTACCACGAGCACTGTTTTGCCACTTAAAAGATGTATTCAACTTCTATGATATTTGTTGCCATAAATGTTACCCTAAACTCTTCAAAAACTCACCCAACCCTTCCAATTTCACCTTCTGTTCACCTTCCTGAGTCCTCACACTCACTTCACCAGCTTCGACATCTTTTGGACCAACTATCAACATAACCGGGATTTTTTGGTTGGTTGCCTCTCGGATTTTTTTACCGAGACTTTCTGAGCGGTCATCGACTTCAAACCTGATTTCGTTGTATTTAAGAGGTTTCATCAGTACAGTTTCATTTAGAATCTCCTTAATTTTTTCGACATATGGTAAAACCTGATCGTTGATAGTCAAAATCTTGATCTGAGTTGGGGCAAGCCAGAATGGGAAACGACCTGCGAAATGTTCGATTAAAAAGCCAATAAATCGCTCGTGGGTTCCAAGTGGAGCTCTGTGAATAACCACAGGAGTTTCTTTTTCACCTTTTTCGTTAGTAAATTCTAGCCCAAACCTGCTAGGCATAAACAAGTCAATCTGGTTGGTTGAAGCTGTAAAGGCTCTTCCGATTGAAGACTTGATCTGGAAGTCAACTTTAGGACCATAAAAAGCCGCTCCATCTTTTTCAATCACAAAAGGAACGCCGGCAATTTCCATGGCTTCTTTTGTCATTTGTTCTGCATCTTGCCACATTTGCTCATCGCCATGATATTTGTCGTTTTCAGGATTTCGAAGGGCTAATTCCATGAAATAATCTTTAATTCCTAAAACATCGTAGTAGTATTGGTGAAGTTTGATTACATTCACAAATTCCTGCACGGCTTGGTCACGAGAACAATAAAGATGAGCGTCGTTCATTTTCATACTCCTAACTCTCATGAGTCCAAAAAGTGACCCAGAATCTTCATATCTATGGCAAAAACCGTATTCAGAAAGCCTCAAAGGTAAATCTCGATACGAGTGACTTCTTGCAGCAAAAGCTTGGTGATGAAACGGGCAATTCATCGGTTTGATGTAGTATTTTTCACCGTCAATATCCATTGCTGAGTACATTGAGTCTTTGTAATGTGGCAAGTGCGTGGAAGTATAAAACAAATTCTCTTTGGTGATGATTGGAGTGGAGACAAATTGATAGCCCCATTCTTTTTCGGTTTGCTCTGCCCATTTTTCTAGTAACATTTGAATAGTTCTGCCTTTTGGAAGCCAAATTGGAAGCCCAGGACCGATTAAATCAGAGAAAGTGAACAAATCCATCTGCTCGCCAATCAGTCTATGATCTCGTTTTTTGGCTTCTTCTCTTGCATTTTGGTATTTCTTTAACTCATCTCTCGTCTCAAAAACCAAAGCATAAATTCGTTGCATTCGGATATCTCTTTCCTGATCTCCACGCCAGTATGAGGCAGAAAATTTGTCTAGGCTAAACCCACAACTTCGAAGTTCTTTGATGTGATTCACATGCGGCCCCTTACATAAATCCTCAAATACAATTTCACCGGTGGATTCGTCAACGAGTCGGTAGATGGTGATGGTTGGTAAAGTTTTAGGCAATACAAAACTATTTTGATTTTTATCGTAGTTGAGCCGATCTACTTTAACTACAGCATCCATATTTAATTTGCCATATAAATGAGGGAAATTTTCGCCAGAATTATACAGATCTTCGTTCTTTAAAAATTCAGAATTGTTTAATTTATCAGTACTTATGTTTAATAAAAAGCACTCTTCGTTGGGGTTCATTTTTAAATTTGCAATTTTTACGATCTGATCGTAATTACTCAAATGAATAAATCCGTCTGTCGTAATTTCTTGTGGAGAATATTCGGAATTACCTTTTATTGATTCATATTCCGATTTGCTAATTATTCTATAAACAAGGTTTTTTGCATTCCCCTCAAAATCCGCCTTTTCCTCCTCGCTCATGCTGGTAGTACCTCGGGTTGCAAGGTCATTTAGCAGTTCTACTTTCAGCGGTTGCCCAGCATTTTCAAACAAAGTTATGGCTTCGTTTAGCTCCATTTCCTGGACTTTAAAGACCAAATTTCGCTTCATTAATTCCTTAATTTTTTCTTCAATTAAAGGTAAATCTTCTGGGATTAGAGTTCTTGGTAAAATAAAATCGTAATAACAACCAGTTTCAATCACTGGACCAACTCCAAATTGGACTACCCCCAAGCCTGTGGCTTGACCCCTTGCCAGGGGTACTTTTTCAAAATACTGCTTGACGGCAGCTGCCATAAGGTGAGCAAAAGAGTGGCGTTTGGTATCGAGTACGATATTTTGGGAGTTTTGTGGGAGGGACATATTGTTAAATAAGAGTTAATAATGAATAAATAATAATTTAGGTTTTGTGTTCTTTAACTAAGTACCATTTATTAGAGTAAAATTCTTTTGGCAATTTTTCTTCAAAGGGGTTTTGAAAACCTAGTTTTTCTAAAGTATCAAACCACAGGTCTCTTTTAGAATCAGGAAGTTTTTTCCCGCAAAAAGGACAGTAGGAAATCGAAATTTTAGAGGTTCCGCCATCATGAATAATAATCCCGTATTCATCGAATTTTATACTATAATCAATCAAAGCGTCAGGGCATTCATAATTATCAACGTGTATTTCACATTTGTGATTTATTTGTCGCGTCATTTGTTTGCAACAATATTCGGTTTCAATTTTTTGCGATGTTGGCATATTTTAGATAAAGATAAATAGCAAAATAATAATTTAGACTTTAGAACTGCCTACAGTTACTTTTGACTTTATAAATTCAACTTGCTCTGTTGTAAAATACTTTTTGGGTAAAATCAAGGCTTGGTTTTTGCTTAATCTCAAAAACAGGTGGTTATCAGTTTCAAAAAAGCCTGTAAAAATGGAATACTTAACCTTTCCATTAGACTCAGAATTTTTAATTTTTAAATTATCAGTTTCAAAAGTGATTTCAGATTCTTCCAAAAAATCAGGAATATGTTTTGCCAGGTCTTTAGACTTTTGATTTACCCTCAACCTTAAAAGAAAATAACTAAGAATCGGTGTAATTACGGCCACTGAAACCAACAAAATCGTACCAAAAATAGTAGCACTAAAAGCTTTTGTACTTAAAGGACTGAAATACAGCACATAAACTACCAAAAATATCGCTGGAGCGAGCGAGGTTAGTACTAGTTTAAGATTTGAGTTATTAATATTTTTATCCAAATAAAGCTTATTCCAAGCTACAAGATCATCTGCTGTGTTGGCGTATTTTATGGTGAAAGAATTTGGTGGTAGAGACATAATTTTAAATAAAAGTTAATAGTGAATAAATAATAATTGCTTAATTTCTGAGTATTTTTTCCATGGTTTTGCCTTTTGCCAGTTCGTCAATTAGCTTGTCTAAATAGCGGATTTTTTGCATTAGTTTATCCTCAATTTCTTCAACACGGATTCCACAAATTACACCAGTAATTTTATTTGCATTTGGATTGAAGTTTGGAGCTTCGGCGAAAAAAGTTTCGAAATCGTTGTTTTTATCAATTTGTTGCTGAAAAGTTTGCTCGTTGTATCCTGTTAACCAAAAAATAATCGTATCAACTTCTGCTTTGGGGCGTCCTTTTTTCTCAACTTTTTTTATGTAAAGTGGATAGACACTTGCAAACGACATTGAAAATATTTTTGGTGGTTTGTTTTTGCCTTGTTTCATAAGATTATGTTTAGTTAAATTGATTTTAAGTATTTATTAGCTCTGCTAGCAACAGATTTTCTGGGATCTTGGGCTATTTTTTCTAGTTGATTTTTGAGCCAAGGTTTTAGTTCTGCATAAGTTTTTGAATAATTTAGTAAAGTTTCCATGGTCATATTTAAAACTATCCAATCGTTACTGGTGGTCAAATTGTGTTTTAAAATAGACATAACTTCTTGTTTTTGTTTGGAAGTTACAAATTTATCTAAAATCAAAAATAGCTGAGCAAATGTCCATTGCGTTGAAGCTTGGTTGATCTTAGAAATTTTGGTTATAAATTCGTCTAAAAGTGGAACTACAAGCTCGGGTTTTTGTTTGGAGATTCTTTTAAAAGCGTTAGAAACTCTCAATCTTATCACTTCATCACATGAAAAATAACAATCAAAAAGTTCTTTTATTCTCTCAGGTTTGTTAAGAATTTCCTCAACAACCGCTACGGTATTTCCCAAAGAATTTGGATGACCACCTGTGAGAGCTAGTTCAAAATTGGTTAAGCTTAAGTTTTGGGATTCGGGCATAAAAAATATTTTAACTCTGTATTAAATTTACAATTAGTTTGATAAGAATTTCCTTCTCCTCAGGTTTGCTTTGCGCCACTAGTAAAGCGAGTGCTACCAGTGTGTTTTGGTCAATTTTGAGCTGACCGGTTGGTTTGTACAAAAAGTTGTTTTTAGCTAAAAAATACACAAATAAAATCGAGCCAATTCGTTTGTTTCCATCCACAAATCCGTGGTTTTTGACTGTTAAATATAATAAATTTGCCGCCTTTTCTTCCAGACTTGGGTACAAATCATTTCCGCCAAAAGTTTGATAAATTGCCGAAATCGTACTCTCAAATTTACCTTCGTATTCTTGCCCAAAAAGTTCTGTAGCTTCGTTTTTCTGAATCAATTCACGCTGAGTTTGAGCTATCATTTGTCTAAAATTCTCGATTTCCACCTTCACACTTTTACTCGTATTTTGAACAACCAGCCGATCTTCATCGTATTTGTTTAGTAAAACCAGCGACTCGCTAAACCTTTCCAAAATCTCCAAAAACAACTCGCTAGATTCCAAATTTTTACTACTTTTTACCAAAAAATCTAAGGTTTGTTTTATCTCCAAAATCTGATTTCGTTTGGTTTCTAGTAGTTTGTGATTGAGCGAATAACCCTTTAGTAAATAATCTTTCAAAATCGTATTTGCCCATTGTCGGAACTTGGTAGCCCGCTTGGAATTAGTTCGATATCCGACAGATAAAATTAGATCCAAGTTATAAAATTGAGTTTGATAAGTTTTACCATCAACGGCAGTTCGTGCAAAAAATGCACATACTCGTTTTTCCTCCAATTCTTCATCAGCAAAGATGTTTTTAATATGCTTACTGATTACAGATCTTTCTTTATCAAACAACAAAGAGAGTTGGTCTTGAGTCAGCCAAATTGTGTCATTTTTTTGATCAAATTTGATCTCCAAAGCTCCGTTTTCGGCTTGGTAGATTTGGATTGGGGGAGGTTGATTTTGGGAGTTTTTTGAGGTTAGCATAATCATTTAATTTTATAGTAAAAATACAAAGCTTCTTTAGAATTCTTATATGGTAAATCATTATGCCAAATGAAAAATTTAGTTCCAGCAAACATAAAACCCATACTTAACAAAAGTTTATTGACCTGATATTTAAAAGTACACATTTCCACATGTATACCCTGACATTTGTCATCTTCTTGGGCGATTTGTATTGATTTTTCAATTAATTTTTTAGCTAAACCTTGTCTAGCGTATTTATTTGCTACCAAAATCCCATGATTAATCATAACTTTTCCCTTAGACCAAAATTGCCATTGATTTAGCATGTATCCTGCCGGCTCGTTATCCACATAAACAACCAAAGGAATATAGCTTTTATCATTTAATTTAGGTAGCATTTCTTCAGCCAATTCTTGAGAATATTCATGAGAATCATTAACTATTGGTTCTTCTAAATCTACTTCTGAAATTTCAATTTGGTAATTTTCATAATCCACTTGAAAAATTTTATTCATAGTATTTGTATAATCTAGCTTTTCTAATTTTTTAAAATCTTCCACTGTACCAATTTTTACATTAATATTTTTTTCTGAATTTTGTGAGATAGAAATTTGTCTTTTAGGAGTTGTTAAGTTGTGTGCAGTAGACATAAAAATAATAATTTAGATTTTAAATTTGTTTAAGTTTCTCGATTATTTCAGGATCCAAAATTTGGCTAAACCTTTTGCCTTTGTAATCATATTCTGGCAAATTAGCCTCTTCCAAAAACTCCTCAATAGGTCTGGAATAACAAGTAATATTGTTTTTGTTTAAAAAGCTCATGTCTGAAATGGGCTTGTAGATTACAAATTTGGTTGTGTAGTTGTCGTTGTGAGCATCGCCTGCAATACCAATTATTTTATAACAATGGAATAGTACATCCTGATTAGGATTTTGAGTAAAGTGCTTGTAATGATAATAAAAATCACCGACTTTTGGATAATTTCCTGGGGAAATTTGGGTTGAGGACATAATATTTTAGTTAAAAAGACTAAATTTCTTGGTTAGGTTTTTAGCGGTTTCGTTATCAACAAAAAAACACACTCCCAAATAATCAAAGTCAATTTCTTTAGTTTCAGCTGTAATTTTTCTTTTTTCTTCGGCAGATTTTTGAATCATTGTGTTGGTAAAATCCGTGTAGAAAATCTTTTTTTCAATCAAAGTATTTCGTACATTTCTGATTTGATTTGAATTATCAGCTTTCAAAATTATAAAAGGATGATCCGAAAGTTCTGGATGAATGGTACCATCTGCATCAATATAGTTAGCAATATTTAAAGCTTCCAAATTTTCCGAATGAAGTTTTATTAGTCCAACTGTTAGATGAGCTAAAGTATTCATCAGCCTTCCAGTTTCATACTTTTTGTTTAAAATTGCTACAAATCTGTAGCCAGTTGATTGATAAGTTTGCTCTTCAGACATAATTAAAAATAAAAAAACCTCCCTTTTGGGGAGTTAGTCAAGATTGTATTTGGCAAAACTAAACTACTCCCAAGTGCGGGTAATTGTTGTAGTTGTAGCAATTGCTTGAAACACAGACTTTAATTTATCGGAAAAAATTCTGTTTGTCAAAGTTAATTTCGTTCAGAGCAATTTTACTAGATCCAAAACTAAACCACTTTTTTACTTTATTAAAATTCCAAGAAAGCTTTTTAAGATTAATAATTTGCAACCCAAAATAAATTAAAAATGAAAGTACAAAAAAAGGAAACAGAGAGTTAAAATAAGCAATTAGATATTCTAGAAAAACCTGTTTTGGACTTGAATATTCAGTAGAATTAGTTTTTAACGGTTGACAACTTGGTTGGGTACAAAGCGTCTCTTTGTTAAGTTCTATGGAAACTGGGAGCTTTTCATTGATCGGCAAAGTTTTGTCGTAATCAAGATAAAAAATCCAATTATTGTCTCGTAAAGCACTTTGGGAATGTTCTTTCAAAACAGCTTGGTTTGCTATTTGGGCAAGTATTTGAGCTTCGTTAGTAGTTGCGGCGACTTGTTCATCAGGAGTAAGTCTTTCTTTTACGCTTTTAATTAAATCCTGAGAAGTTAAATTAGGTGTGTATTGATCAAGGTTTTCGGCAACTTTGAAAGGAACTAGACTAGTTAGCAAACACTAACTAAACTAATTTCTATGATATACAGATAAAGATTAAGCAATTACAATTTAAAAAAAATAATTCATCATTTTTGTGTA
>JBIKIW010000018.1:0-28580 GCA_044361365.1 Limisphaerales bacterium
AAGTTAACCCAAAGAACCTGTTCAATTTCTCTACGCCTTTTTTTAACTATCTTGTCAGAAGGTTTTTGATCGGATAATTCTGACATACATAGAATCATTCTTAGGTTATTGATATTTACTTTAAGCTGATTATTTTGATCTTTTTCAACTATTTCTGGTATTTGTGAAACAAACTCTTTTTCTGTGATATTTTCTCTAATAAATCGAAGCATTTGAGAACACATAAGATCTTCTTGGTATGGGAAATCTTTATTTTCTGGATTATGTTCGGTGACACACTCAGTTTTTTCTGGAGTAGCAACTTCTATGCTTTTTATACCTGAAGGAGTTTGCCCAAAGGCTGGGATTTGAGGAATACTGAGTAAAAGTGCTGAGATTGCTCCAATTACAAGAGGTTTGTTGAATTTGGTTTGATTGATAGTTTCAGTGTTAAACATGATCGGTTTATAGCACAAACTAATGTTATTTACAAGCCCTAAAAAATAAAATTATGTCTCTATGTAAATATGCTAACCTCAATCGAAATCCGGAATTTTAAGGCGATTAAAGACGGTCAAGACGAAAATGGAAACATAACCGAAAAACCCCTAATCCTAAAACTTTCCAGAACCATCGCCGACCTCGATAACCAAGACAAAATCGCAGTCAAACATCTTGCTGAAAGTTTGCAATATCGAGGCAGATGGGCAAGCTAAAAATTTAATCTCACAGCGGAAAGCCCACTCTCCATAAAAAACCGTAGCGGAGGGTTTATCCCTCCATCAAACCAAAATCAACACCAAAATAGAGTTTTTCAATAAAAAAAAATATAACAAACAACCTAAAATTTATTTTTCAGGACTAGTGCCGTATTTTTGATCTAAATATTGATTTACCTCTGCCTCCACTTGCTCGAGTGTAATATTAGTATAGATACCTAAGATTTGATACTGAAAGTTAACCCAAAGAACCTGTTCAATTTCTCTACGCCTTTTTTTAACTATCTTGTCAGAAGGTTTTTGATCGGATAATTCTGACATACATAGAATCATTCTTAGGTTATTGATATTTACTTTAGGATTATTTCTTTTACCTTATTTTCGTATTCTTCACTGGATTGGACAATATGTAATCCCAGATCAGATTGTAATAATCTATTTCTTAAAATAATCTCAAGGACTGTTTCTAAACTACTCCAATGATTATTTTCATTAATCAAAAGAATAGGAATTGGCTGTCTATTCTTAATCATATTATTTATATTAAAAATAGTGAACAGCAAAAGCTCTTGTATTGAACCAAATCCCCCATTAAACTGCGTGATCACATCCGATAAAGTATACATATGGGATATCCTTGAAGTCATATCCTTGGCTACCAATAGATGCACCTCTTTTTTTTGCTCTTCTTTTAAAAAAGCAACTTCATAATTATTTTTTTGAAAATGAGCTGTAGTTACAACTACTGGCTTTCTTTCGTGTTTTTTAAAAAGATTAAGAATATTCTCCATTGCATTTCCTGAGTATTTCTCTCCTGGTTTACCAAGACCCCCGTTTAAGCCTGTTATATTTGGAAACTTTTTTATTAAATTTTCGAGAGAAGTGTAATAATCAACTGAAAGTGGTATGCTGGCACTGCTCATGAAAGCAAAAACATACTTATCACTTTTTTTGTCATCTTGTATTTGTTTAATAGTTTTTAATTCTTCTTCCTCTAAACTTTTACCAAAATAACTTTCATTGAAAAACTCATATTCTTCGCTTTCGGTATATTCGTTTAAGGGCAAGTTCTTGTGGCTAAATGTATCAAAATCTAAAGAAAGATTTATACCATAATTTTCTAATTGATGTTTTTTTTCTGAAGATGTGGATTCATTTAAATTGTTACCATAACCTTTATTTATTATATCCAAGATAAGACAACTTAAACTCGAAAAGAAATGGAACACCTCTCTATCTTGGCTGTGTGAGATATTGTCTACATCATAGAATTGATCAAACACCTCAGGTATTGGCAACATAAGCTTAGGAGACTTGTCCGCCTTAGTTTCATTGATTTGAATTTCTACAACTAAGCTTATTATTTGATAAAAAGTTATTAACTGACTTCTAACCTCCATAAGATTCTTATTAAATTCAGAAGTGGATATGGTTTTTAAACTTTTGTTATTCATTTTACTTAAACTTTTAATGCCTCCAAAAATAGAAAGCTTGGATCTTGACCCCTATCATAAATCTGTTTTTTTAGTTGTTGTAAATAGCTACCTACACGATTATTATGAGTTTCCTTATCTAAATCTGGAATCTTAGAGATGTTTTTTTCTATAACTTCAAACTGTTTTGATGTTGGCAAATTAGCACAATTAACACTGAAACCTTCTTTAGTAAGTAGATCTACATAATAATCCACACTTCTGTGATAATGTTGTAACTCTTATCCGCTAGAGGACAAATAGGTTATCTGTGATGGTTTTCCATATTCTATGTTTTTTTCTTTATACCGATCAGATCTTGTTATAACTGTCTCTGGGTGCATAATTGTTATATAACTAGCTCCTCCAGGTTTTAAACTGGTATGAATATTTTTTACAGCACTAGAGAGAATCGAGTCCGGTAAAGCCATTAGAACCATAGTTGATATAGTATAATCTGCTGACTCAGCTGGAATACTCCAATTAGAAGCAATATTTTGAGTAAACAAATCTATGTTTGGCTTATTAGTACCATATTTTCGACTAGTATAGTTGTTGATATTATCTTTTGAATTCTCAATATTAGTATCAGATAGGTCAAAACCTATAATTCTTTCTGGCAAAAAAAACACTTGGTAATTTTTTCATTAGCTCAACAATGAAATAACCATTACCACAACCAGCGTCTATTATGGTTTTCCCAGACAAGTTTTCTTTAAATGGCGATAATCTTTCAAATATATTTTGGTAAATTACCCTAAATTTAAACGGGTCTTGTTCGGGTTGAGAAAATTTGTTCCACTTTGCTCCGATAGAGCCATTATATTCGACAAGCATATACTATATATGTTAAGACACTAAAATTATTTAATGTCAACGTGGGTTTTAGAAATTTAAAATTGGCGACAATCCCGTAAAAAGTGTGTTAAATCAGCAATGGTTATTTGCTAAACTTTATCAATTAATTTTGCTTTTTAACTCCAATCCTGTTATGAATCCCTAATTTCTCAATCTTCTAGGTAGAGATGGGATCTTTCAGAAAAAGTAATTTCCATATGTTTTTCTTTGACAAGAGTTATCTGATTTAATAAAACTTAAAATAAGTTTAACCCAATTCACCCCCCCCTACACATCATAATAAATCTCAAACTCTTTTGGATGAGGAACTTTGCGGATTTGGTCTATTTCATCTTGTTTTCGCTCTATCCACATATCAATAAAATCTTTGGTAAAGGCTCCCGAAACAGTCAAAAATTCGTGATCGTCTTTGAGTGCTTGTAATGCTTCCCCAAGCGAACCCGGCATTTGTTTGAATTTAGCTAATTCCTCTTTAGAAAGCTCATACAAATCTCCATCAAAAGCCTTTCCTGGGTTGATTTTGTTCTTAATTCCATCCAGAGCAGCCAAAGTTAAGGCACTAAAAGCTAAATAAGGGTTACTAGAAGCATCTGGAAAACGGCACTCAATTCGTCTAGCTTTGTCGCCTTCGGTAATTGGAATTCGGATTGCGGCACTGCGATTTCGCCTAGAATAAGCCAAAGTTACAGGAGCTTCAAATCCTGGTACTAGTCTGTGATAAGAGTTTAGGGTTGGATTAGTAAAGGCTGCGATAGCTGGTCCGTGTTTGATAATTCCCCCAATTGCGTGCAAGGCAGTTTCAGATAAATCAGCGTAACCGTCACCAGCGAAAAGATTTTTCCCGTCTTTCCAAAGTGAAATATGACAGTGCATTCCGCTTCCGTTATCATTAGCTAGCGGTTTTGGCATGAAAGTTACAAATTTATCGTAGCTGGATCCCACATTTCGTAGGACATATTTGTATTTGGTGATATTATCTCCCTGAGTCAAAAGATCTCCAAATCGGATGTTGATTTCTCCCTGCCCTCCAGTTCCGACTTCCGAGTGACCTCTTTCCACAACCAAGCCAGTTTCTTCCAAAGTAGTCATCATTTCTAGGCGTAAATCGTGTCCTTTATCAAACGGTGGGGTAGTAAAATATGAACCTTTGTGAGGGGTTTTGTAGCCGGTATTTGGTGCTTCGTCACGACCTGTGTTCCAAGCTCCACCAAGAGCGTCAACTTCATAAAAAGAATGATTTGTCCCATTACTATATTTGATATTATCAAACACAAAAAATTCCGCTTCAGGACCAAAATAGGCAGTGTCGGCAAGTCCTGTGGATTTTAAATATTCTTCGGTTTTGATAGCGATTTGTCTGGAGTCTCGAAGGTAATCTTGTTTGCTAATTGGGTCGATCACTTTGCACATCAAACAGATTGTTGGCTCACTACTAAATGGGTCAATATAAGCTGAAGCTGGGTCAGGAATCAAACTCATATCAGACTCGTTGATACTCTTCCAACCCCGTACTGATGAACCGTCAAAAGGGACTCCAGTAACAAAAGTTTCCTTACTTAATTCATGAACTGGGGAGATAAAATGTTGGAGTTGTCCGAATGGATCGATGTAACGAAAACTTACAAAAGAAATGTCTAAGTCGCTAACAACTTTTAAAACATCATCGGCGGTTTGGCAGGAGATAGCAGGCATAAAAAAACAAAAAAGATTAAAAAGTGACCATGCCTAGATACAAAAATACCAGGCAAAAGTACCTGGGATTAAACTGAAGTGTAAGTTGTTATAATTTGTCAATTTTAGACAGCAAAATACTAAGCAAAATTTAACACTTAACATTTACAAATAAAAAAGTGGTTTTTTGGATTTTATACATTCATTTAATTATAGAATTAATCCTCAATATATTTTTTTTATCAGAAAAATTATACTATTAAGCCACAAAAATATGAAACCCTAAAACTGACTTAAAGGCTTTAGAATAGGCTTAAATTTGGAAGTTAAACTAATATAATCAAAAAAACCTTTGACAGATAGACACAACAGTTTCAGAGCTCGCGTACCTATTTAATTTTTATAAGTAGTTTTTTAAATTTTTAATTATTTTTTGGGTAATCTTTGGGTTAATTGCCGGCTCTATTGCTTTTTTTATTGACCCTGATAAAGAATCAGGAGGATTTATTCAAAGCATTTTTGTAGGAATCCTTGGTTCCGTAGTTGGAGGATTTATTGCCAACTTTTTTGGTTTCCCACAGGTTAATGGCTTTAATTTATATAGTTTTTTGGTAGCAATTTTTGGCTCCCTTCTTGTTCTATTTTTGTATAAATTACCCTTTTCAAAAAGATAGCTCTTTGGCTTTCATAGAAAGTCTGGACTGAAATTTGGCAAACTCATTGTGAGCTAAGAGGCTTTTTTCTTGGTCTAAAATGTGTGCTATTTTTGTATAAAATTCTCGCTCACTTGGGCTGATATTTCTTAGTACAAAAGTTTCGCTTTTTAGTCGGTTTTCAGGCGGGCGAATTCCAATTTTTAGCCTCCAAATTTTTTCTTTATCTAGCCCCCAAGTATTTAGATGGGTATAAATATCCTCAATCCCATTGTGTCCAGCAGTTCCGCCTCCGTGTAAAAATTTCAGGCTTCCTTCAATTTGATCGCTATCATCTTGGAGGATTATCAAATGAAAATCTTGAGCCTTGGTTGGTAATTTAAAATATTGCAAAAAATCATTTAAAGCTTGTCCGCTGTGATTCATATAACCTTTTGAATAGACCATATAAATTTCTCTCTCATGATTTAAATCAAATTTTAGATAATTATACGTGTTACCGTGCTTAAATTCAAACCCCAATCTTTTAGCAAAATCCTCCAAAACTAACCTCCCCGCATTATGCTTGGTGTGTAAATACTTTGTCTCGTTGTTTCCAAGTCCGTAAAAAATTAACATGAGTTTAGAGAAGTTTAAATCTAAGATTATGGCAAGAATTTAACCTACAAACCAACCATTTTCAGCTAAAAATTCCCATTTAGTTTGCCCCTGCCAGCTGTTTTGACTCACTTTTAATTGTAGCCAAAGATTGTATTTTTGATAACCAATTTCAGTCATAATTTCAGTCATAATTTCTTGATTATCTACTGCTCCAGAGAAAAAAGTGAAGCTATTATGGGCGGTTAAAATTCGTAAATGTTTACCGTCTTTTCCAAGTGGTTTGTAGCCATAATTTTGAAGGTAAATCATAATTTTAGGCATCGGGAAATCTTGCCCAAACGGATCTAGTGAAACCAAATCTTGAATAAATTCTGAAGTTAAATCAGCTTCTTTTAGCCACAACAAATCTTTTTGATACCTCAATCGATTAATTTTGTCGGGTAAATTTGATTGAAAATTAACTGGTAAATATTCTGTCTGAACCGAATTTAAAGTTTGCTTTTGGTCCAAAATCGCCTGACCAAATAGTTCTTTTATTTCTAATAAATTTTTAGACTTCACACTAAACCCGGCTGCACCTGGGTGACCTCCTTTTTTGATAAATAAGCCTTCAGGCAAGCTGCTCATAGCGTCGGGCAAGTGGTAACCTTCAGGAGCCCGCAATGAACCACTAGCTTTTTCATCTTCCACACTTACCACAACCACAGGCAAACCAAAATTATTCACAAGTCTGCTAGCAAGCAAGCCAACCAAACCTTTACTCCAACTTCCCTCCAACCAAATTAGGTTTTGCTTATTTACAAACTGCTTTTCGGCTTCAAGCTCAACTTCCTCCAGAATATCTTTAACCATTAGTTTGCGTTGTTGGTTGGTCATCACCAGACTTTCTGCCCTACTTTCAGCATCCGTTAGGTTATCCGAAAGTAACAAAGCGATTGACTCACGAGCGTGACTAATGCGTCCAGAAGCATTTAAAATAGGCGAAAATACAAATCCTAAATCTTGACCAGTTAGCTTGTAACCGGAGTTTATTTTTTCAGCTAAGCCTGTTTTTTGAATCAATTCCTGAAGTCCTAAATTGGAAATTTGATGGGAATTTAAAATCGAAAGCCCAGCTTTCACAAGCATCCTATTTGTTGGCTCCAAAACGCTCTGGCAGTCAGCAATTGTGCCAATGGCAACTAGCGGTAAAAGCCTATTTAAAATTTTTGGGTTAGCTGTGGCGTTCATTAACTTAAACTTTCCCGAAGAGAATTTTTGGTCAAGAAAGGTTTACTTTTGGATTAATCCTATCAAGCAAAACTACCCACAATTAGTGAGAGTAAATTAGTTTAGGTTATCTAAAACTAAAATAATTTTAATATTGCTTTAGAATTTGATTTATTGAACTTGCAAATTTAACACACAATCGTCGCCATTTTCCTGAGTGTTGTCCTGGAGTTGGGAGTTTGTTGGGTGAGGGGTTGTTTGTTTTTGTTGGTTAAAATTTTAAATATTATGAAAAATTAACTTTTGTAATGCCTGTAGAAGTTATTCTAGTGATATCAAAACCATCATTAATTAGCAAAGAACCAGTTTGTTGAACTGCGGTACCAAGTAAACCTCCAGATGGTAAAGTACAGTTATTTGCAATAATTCTACTATTACCTGTAACTACCATATTATAGGTGTTAAATCCTGCTGAAACAGAAGCGAGCGGACTAAATACACAGCCTGTCATTGTTACTTTACTATTATTAAACCAAGTGTAGTAAGTTTCTTGAGTAAGATTACTTCCAGATACAAATACCATTCTCATAGAGTTAATAGTTATATTACTGTTTTCAATCCAAAGTGCAGCTGTATATGGTGTTGGTAAGGTTATCGATTCAGCCCCACAACCATTCAAAGTCACCTCACTACAATCTATAAATGAGTAAGCTTTTTGACGTTCATCACAAGAGCAATTAGTAAATGATGAGTAGTTTAATCCGTTAATATTATAGCCAATGGAGTTTGGAATGTCTTTGGAGCCACCACATGCTAAATTGCTTAAATCTAGTGTTGTTCCACCCGATATACCTTTACCATCCTTGACTAATGAGAACAGTGATTCGTTTGCACCTGCCTGAACTTTGCTAAATTTACCTAAATAACAATCATGACCGTAAAAACCATGCCTTACATAAGCCATTTCTATGTTTTCAATGGTAAATTTTCCTAATCTAGGGGCGTAAAAACCATATTCAACTAAATTATTTATATTTAGAATAGTAGAATTCAAAGTCAAGTTTGAAATTATTGTATCCCAGACAACTGGTGGCCAATCTGTACCCGTATCTCCACCATACACATAAGCAAAAAATGCATTCACATTAAAATCGTCTTCATATAGATCTCCTGAATACGGTTTCCGTTTACCTAAATCAGTTTTATTACCTGGTGTCCGGAGCAAAATGGTATTATATTTACTCTCCCCAGTAATTTCTTTGTATGCAACTACCTTCAAAGTATTTTTCAACAAATAATTCCCAGCTGGAATATATATTTTATTATGACTGTTTATACATGCTTGTATAGCTGGGTGGTCATCCACCACTCCATCCCCCACAGCTCCATAATCCTTAACATTAACGACAGATTCATTTAGTACTTTCCATTCTGTTCCTGTCCATTGATGAAAGTTTCCTGTTTGAGTATATAGATATGTTTTACCTTTATCGTTTTCAGTTAATGTAGGTCTATCACTGAATTTATCAAATTTATTTATTCCTCCTCCGTTAGTATTATCTAGTGATTGAGTTAGGAATCCATTTAATATTGTTCCCCAGTTTCCTGAGTCTTGCCCTGGGGTTGGGAGACGGTTTGTTGGCATGAGTTATTTTTTGTTTTTGTTTGGGTGTTTGTGCTTGTTAAAATATTTGTTTAATTTAAAAGCTAGTTTTAGCTATTTTGTTTTATGAGTACTAGTAAATCTGGTTTTTAGGGCTTGGTCAAAAGGTTGTTTTTGAGGATATCTGAAAAATATTCATTACTAACATATTCTATAGACAGAAAAATTTTCTATTGATCCTGAATAACCCTGAGCTGCAGATGATTTAAATTCCACAATTGTGGGTTCGGTTACAATAAAGGGCCTTTCAAACTCTGTACTATCAAATATTTGAGAATTAAACACACCACTATTTAAAATTAATGGTAAGTTTAGGGCAGGTCCTGTGTATTGATAGTCACCACGAATTTTATAAAACCCTTTTGCCAGTTTAGCTTTAGCAAAGGTTGTGTATATTGTTCCTGTGGTTGTAATATCTACTTTTTTTGCCTGATGAAAAACAAGATTATCTAAAGTATTTTCTCCAATATTTCGAAAATCATCCAAAAAACCTACAAGCTTACCTGATTTTATCACAGGGTTTGAGTTGTGAAGTATTAGCTTATGATTTGGTTCTAGTTCAAAGTTAATTGCGGTGCTATTGTTGCCTGTACAATCAATCGTTGTATTTATTATTTGTAACTCGCCTTTCCAGTTTGCTTGCATACCAACATAAATACCAGTCGCATTATCAATACTGCTTTTTATTATACCTCCATTTATTGTAGTACTAAAATCTTCGTGATATATTTTAATGGCTTGTTCAGTTTGGTTTTCACAATATGGATTATTAATTTCTATATTTTTATCAACATAGCCTAAATTGGTTCCAACTCTTATTGCAACATTACCACCAAAAAACCTTGCATTATTTATTTTAGCTCCATTCACACCTGCAAAATCTATACCGACACTTGTGTATCCCGGTGAAGAAATGTAGAAAGTATCACTGTCTGACAGTACATTTTCTGTGCCAGTCCATAATCCCATACCAGTATCTCCTACTTCAAAACAAACATTATTTTGTGAATAACCTCCACTAGATACAGAGCCGTCATTTAAACCATTAAAGCCGTAACAAGAGGTATGCTCAGCTGTGTTTCCAGGTGCATAAAAAACATTGTTGATAAATTTGCAATTAAAGCAGCCTGCGTAATGAATTCCATGTAAAACTGAGGCTGTTTGAGCTTCGTAAGTATAGCCATTGAAATAGCAATTTCTAACCTCACAATTTTTACAATACACAAAGATAACTAGCGTTGCCGTGTCATTAAAGACATGTTTTGACACAAAGCCTAGACCATCTAGCACTATATTGTCTAAATATCCTGCTATCTTTTGATCTAAGGTGCCAGCGGTTGTTTTTGTTCCTGTGGGGTTGAAAATTGATACATCAACATCACCAATGAGTAGAGAGTTTTTACCTTTCCCTGAGATGACTATATTACTATATAATTTTACTGTGGATGTGATAAAGTACTTTCCAGTTGGAATATATACTTTTGGATAGTTAGAGTTATTTGCTTTATCAACTGCCCTCTGTATCGCCGCCGTATCATCCACAACTCCATCCCCCACAGCTCCATAATCTTTTACATTAATAACACTTTCATTTAGTACTTTCCATTCTGTTCCTGTCCATTGATGAAAGTTTCCTGTTTGAGTGTATAGATATGTTTTACCTTTATCATCTGCTCCTAGTGTTGTAGGTCTTAGTGAAAAGGTATCAAATTTATTTATTCCTCCACCGTTAGTATTATCTAATGATTGAGTTAAGAATCCATTAAGTAGTGTTCCCCAGTTTCCTGAGTCTTGGTTTGGGATTGGTAGGCGGTTGGGCATAAGGTTTTGTTTTGTTTTTTGTTTGTTAAAATATTTTTGAGAATTAACTAATTTTAAGATCCAATTATATTATTCACCTGCAACATAGTATTATCATTGCCCCCAAAGTAAAATGGAGAATGTCCTGTCCCAGTTTCCCAATAAATATGATTTAAAGAAATAATAAAATTAGATCCGTTTGTTCCTATAGCAACACCGCCACTATTTTTAATTATATTAGATGAAATAATTCCATAAGTTGAGTTAAGAACTGTAATTGCATCTGAAACTGAAGTATCTAGTTGGTTATTTGAAATACAAAAATTATTTGAATTGATAATGTATATAATTACACCTGAGCAAACGTTAATAACTTTATTTGTATTAATATTGGTATTTTTGCTATCAGAAATATAAATTGGATATTGATATTTTTTACCACTTACTGATTTAAATATATTATTTGTGATATTATTATTGCCAATTACGATGCCGTCTTTGTCCGCTTTTCCAGTAATTAATATACCATGAGCCAAATTATCATTTTCAGCTATAATAGTATTCCCGTCTATTAATAACTCGTTTGCATCTCTGCACATAATTGCACTATTTTTTGGGGAAATAAAATTATTTCTAATTACAACTTTGTTTGCTGTTACAGTTATAGCTCCAAAAGAATCATTAGTAAGAGTTGTACTTCCAGAACCATAACAATGATTATTTTCTATAACTGTATTTTCACTGTTACCTCCTGCTGATTCAACATGTATACTCCTTCTAAATAAACCACTGATATAATTGTTACTAACTAACGAATCATGTGAATTTCCATCTAGTACTATACCACCTCTACCTTCTGTGCCTTGTTTTAAAGATACGTTATTATTTTGTATTACTGAGTATGGAATTGTTATATTAATACCATCGCCGCCGCCTTCATAACTAGCACCAATGACATTTGTTATGGTGTTATTTTTTATTATAGCTTGTTGAGACTTATCTCCATCTCGGGTAAAATCATCAGTCCAAGTATTTGATATAATTGACCAATAAAAATTATCCATCTTACAATTTTGGATTGTTATTGTTGTGGAATTTCTAAAACTTATCCCACCAGAATTTTCTATAACAGCATCTTGAATATCCTTTTTATAAGTAAAATTATTTGGATTAGTAAACGTTAAGCCATCTATGGTTATGTTTTGACTGTCCTCAATCCAAATTATATAATCTAAGCTGTTTAAAACTAGTGTTCCCATACCTTTCAAAAACAAATTTGATTTACTATTTATATTTAAACGTGTGTTAATTTTATAGTTAGATGAATCAAATTGTATAGAATCATTATCACTAGCCCTATCCAAACACCCCTGAATAGCCGCCGTATCATCACTTACTCCATCTCCCACAGCCCCATAATCTTTAACATTAATAACAGATTCATTTAGTACTTTCCATTCTGTTCCTGTCCATTGATGAAAGTTTCCTGTTTGAGTGTATAAAAAGGTTTTACCTTTATCATCTTGTCCTAGAGTTGTTGGTCTTAGTGAGAATGTATCAAATTTATTTATTCCTCCTCCATTATTATTATCTAAAGATTGAGTTAGAAATCCATTAAGCAGTGTTCCCCAGTTTCCAGAGTCTTGTCCTGGAGTTGGGAGTCGGTTTGTAGGCATAGGGGAGGGGAGTTTTGTTTAAAAGTTTTTTAATTTATTTGGATCGTAGTCGAATATCTCATTACTTTCAACACTAATTTTTGCGGCATCAATTGTAGCATCTTTTTTAATTATATAATCCATCTGCTCACCATAAGCATTTAACTTATCAAATTGATTTAGTCTAACGGCCACATAAAGTGAATTATTTGTTATGCTCGTATAGCTTGAAATTATATTCTCACTGTTTTCTCCCGCTCCAGTAAAAAAATTGTTGTTTATGGCAATCTTCTTAGATTTGGAAATTTCTATTACATTGTAGTTTGTTCTTGAAACATGGTTACTAGAAATTAATAAAGATCTTGCACCTTCTAAAAACATAAATTTGCCGCATTGAAATGCTTTATTATCAGCTATTAGAGAATGGGCTATATTTGATTCCTCAGGTTCGCCTATGGTTGGGTTATAATCTTTATTTGATAAATAGAAAGCCACATTGCATAAATGAAAGTGATTATCTGAAATGTTTGCTTGAAGAAGTTTTTGACCATTTTCGATTGAAAAAGCCTTTCCACAACCATACAGTCTATTATTTTTAATTATTGAATATAGTAAATTGCCAGAAATACCCACCTTTGCACCATCAACCTCATTATTGGTCCAACAACCACCTTGAGCAGCTTGTGAGTGAATACAACCATTTGCAATGTGTATAAACCAGCAACCTGAAATATATGGGTCATTAGCATACTGAAGATTAATACAAGCAGTGCCGTTACTAGGTTGACCATCGTGTTGACCTTGATAAGCATAGTATCCATATCTCCCAATAATTGTGTATGCTTCAGGGATTGTAAGAGGTGTATAATTGGCATAATATTCAGATGGGGTTACATCTAGCAAAGTGTTTCCACTGATACCACGAAACAGCCACTCAGCCCCATTACTGTATTGACCAAGTTGATATGTATTTCCATTACCATAATGTTCCCATGTTATATTATCAATTACTTGTGTTCCAAAGGTGTGAGTTGGTAAAGTAGAAATAACTCCTGACCCATCTCCAACACCACCACCCGTGGCATTTTTAGCTTTGTAAAGGTTATTATTGTGTGTGTATATTCTATGCCGATAGACGGCTTTACCGATAGATAGGGTTTCAGCAAGAACGTTTGCAAGTGTTACATTTCTAATTTCTTCCATAGTAAAACTGTTTTCTGTTGCAGATATAACCTTACCAAGAGCTCCACCATATGGACTAAATGTTATGTTTCTGATGTTAAAACCACTAGAATTAACTCGTATATAGTCTTTATTCGGAGACATTGATTTAATAATTGATTGACTACCGTCTAAATCATTATCTGTACCTTCTCCAAAAATTGCAATTTCTTTAAAAGGTAATACAAGTGTATCGCTAATCACAAAGGTTGCTGCTGGAAAATAAATTCTACCTCCCATATTTACAATATACTGCAAAGCCTGTGTATCATCTGTGTCTCCATCTCCCCTAGCTCCGTAGTCTTTAACATTAATAATTTCACCAGTTGATACTATTTGCCATTTTGTAGCTGACTCTATCCATTTAAATATACTATTTGTGTATATGTTTACTGCAGAAAAACTATTTGGAATGTCACCTATAAGAGTAAGAGTAGCACCATCTGCTGTTTTATTTATTTTAAAAAGAGAATTAGTCTTTATGTTTAAAATATAATCTACTGGTTTTGTGTTATAGTTATCGATAATTGACTTAATAACACGATTTGATGTGTTTACATCTCCGTAGTCCAAATATGTTACATCACAAGTATTTATTCCTCCTGTATCAGAAAGAGTAGTATTCAGGTATGAGTTTAATATTGTTCCCCAGTTTCCTGAGTCTTGTCCTGGAGTTGGGAGGCGGTTGGGCATGGGTGTAATAAATTTATTGACCAAAAATATATGTTCCCGTAGAACCATCATTCACATTTGTGATGCAGTTTTTAAAATAGTTGCTGACCAATCTGGTATTTGTAACTGTACTACCTATAAAAAATCCTTCCGCTTCATTTTGACCATCTATTTGATTATTTTCACAAATAGTATAATTCATACCTACTCTTACAGCTTGGTAATCTTTAAATTTACCTTTTATTGAATTGTTTGAGACTTTGCAAAAACCTAAAGTACTAGCTCCAGCTCCACCACTCAAATGAATACCTCCAGTCTTAGATTTACCTAAGGTATCAATAATCAAATTATTTGTAATGTAAAAGTCACTCTCACCAGTTACGGTGATTGCCCAAATATTAAAATTATCATAAAATGCATTTATTTTATAACTTTTCATAATATTGTTATCAATTTTAATTGAGTTTGAATGTCCGTTCAAAATTAGATTATCAATTTCTTGGATGTATATGTCCACAAACTGACCACCGATATTTTCAAAAACATTGTTTGATATAATTAGATTTTTTACTCCGTTCCTACCATTAATAGCAGTGCTTTTTGTACCAGAAATTATATTATTACTAATGATAGTGTTATTTATGTCTACATTATTTTTATTTTCGGCTTCCCAAGTTGCTTGATCAGCTCCTGGAGGTAATTTTAACATATTACCATACATATTAATACAAGTCCCACAATTTAAGAATACATTATTTAATATTTTTGTATTTAAACAGTGATTATCAGCACCAATAGCATAATAATAACCATTTGGTCCTACAAGCGTATGTTTATCGCCAACATTTTTAAAAATACAATTTTGAACAACGTTATTGTGGGAAGTAGAGAAAATTTCCACTCCAACATACAATATATTTTTAAACAAAATATTTTCAAAAACTGAATTATGTACATGCCATGCGTAAATACCGATCTGCAAGTTGTCATTGTTTGGGTCTGGTAGCACATCATAGTTTCCATCTATAGTTAAATCTGCAATTCTCATATTATAGAAAATGTATGGCATTCCATCATAAAGATATCTCCCAAAACCACCTTTTTTATATTCTCCAATTTTGATTATAGTTGACTCTCTTCCTGATCCTAGGTATTGAGTATTATTTGCAAATCTAATCGTTCTATCAACGATCAAGTAAGTCCCTTTAGGAAAATATATAGTCCCGCCTTGACGCAATACTGCAACATCTACAGCAAGATCAATAAATACACTATCATCCGCCACTCCATCCCCAACAGCTCCATAATCTTTAACATTAATAACAGATTCATTTAATATTCTCCATTCTGTACCTGTCCACTGATGAATATTTCCTGTTTGAGTATATAGATAAGTTTTACCTTTATCATCTGCTCCTAGTGTTGTAGGTCTTAGTGAAAAGATATCAAATTTATTTATTCCTCCTCCATTAGTATTGTCTAAGGATTGAGTTAGGAAGTTATTTAGGGTTTCTCCCCAGTTTGTAGATCCTGTGGTTGGCAGAGTTTTGTTGGGCATAGTGAAGGTTTTTGTTTTTGTTTGTTTGAATTTAGCTAACTTAGCTTGAGTTATTTTTTAAACTGTTTTAATCGATTAGTGCTAGTATATCTGGTTTTTGGGGTATGGTCAAAGATATAGTAAATTACACAAACTGAACTGTTTTAGTGCCTGTGGCAGTTATTTTTTTGATATCAATTCCGTCGTTTATTTGGATGGAGCATGTATCAGTAATACCAAACCCTTTGCCTACAAGTAAATCAGTAGTGCTATTAAGTACTACTCTGCTATCTATAATAGCTGCTATACTATATGTATTTACACCAGTGCTTTCAAGTGTACTATATTTATCAAAATAACAAGCGTTAAAAATCACGTTACTTCTATCTTTAGCCAATATAGAATAAGTTTCACCAGCGTAATTTGTTGATATAGGAGAAACTATTCTAAATCCGTTTAGTACAACCTTACTATTAAGGAAGTATATTGATGGGGTGTATTCCTTTCGTGGAAAAGGTTGTTCACATCCACATCCATTGAGTGTAATACCAAAACAATCTACAAAGCTATAAGCAGTATTAGTCCTATCTGAACCACAACAGTTAAAGGTAGAATAGGTTAAGCTTCTCACATCAAATCCTTTGTTTTCAGGAAAATACCCACCAGAGGTTTCAAAATAACAATTTTCTAAAAGCATGGTTGTGCCCCCAACAGCACCTATGTTATCAGCCACCATAGCAAATAAAGAAATCCCATTTATATGATGAATGTTTCTAATACTACCCATAAACGAATCATGAGTGTAAAATGCATAATTTACATTTTTTATTGTAACATTTTGAATAGTTGTATGGGCGGCACGGGGGGCAAAAATACCGTAATCAACAACATTAGTTAATTTTGCTGATAAAGTTAAATTTTTTATTGTAGTGTCAAAATTATAAAATTCTGACTGTGGATAAATAAGTGCAAAAAAAGCATTTACATTAAAGTCATCCTCTGCCCCCTGAAGTGATGTCAGTTTACCTAAATTAGTTTTAGGAGTTGCTTCTCTGAGTAAAATAGTATTGTTTTTACTCTCCCCAGTAATTTTTTTTCTGGTTGGTACTCCCAGTGTATTACTTAATAAGTAAGTACCAGCTGGTATAAATATACTACTGTAATTATCTATACATTTTTGTATCGCCGCCGTATCATCACTTACTCCATCCCCCACAGCTCCATAATCTTTTACATTAATAACACTTTCATTTAGTACTTTCCATTCTGTTCCTGTCCATTGATGAAAGTTTCCTGTTTGAGTGTATAGATATGTTTTACCTTTATCATCTGCTCCTAGTGTTGTTGGTCTTAGTGAGAATGTATCAAATTTATTTATTCCTCCTCCATTAGTATTATCTAAGGATTGAGTTAGGAAGTTATTTAGGGTTTCTCCCCAATTAGCTTGTCCAAGAGTAGGTAGATTTGGCATGTTTGTTTTTGTTAAAAAGATTGATTTCTTTTTTTGCTTAGTTTGATTTTAACTTAGTTTAAGTTATTTTTAAGACTATTTTTACTTGCTAGGTCTATTCTATCTCGTTTTTGGGGTGTGGTCAAAAGGTTAGATAAATTATACAAAAACACTACAAATAGTTTAAAGCGAGAAAGTACTTTCACACTAGAAACAAACCCCGTTAAAGGATTAAGCTCCCTAAAGCAACTACAAAAATTGATAATTTGTTGTTTGAATTAAATCTAAATTGACTTTATTAGTCCTTCGAAATATTTCTTTTGGTCTAACAAAAAACTTTTTTACCAAAGCAAAACTCCCCATGGTTAGGGGAATAAATTACTTTTGAATTTGAAGGCTAAGCTTACTTAACTTCTGGTTCTGTTGGTTTTTCAGTGAACTCAGCTTCTTGTACATTGTCTTTTTTATCTTCTGGTTTTGCTTCTTCGGTGTTTGGAGTACCGTTTTGTTCAGCTTGAGCGGCGGATGAGTAGATTTTTTCACCAATTTTCATCAAGACATCTTGTAATTCTTTGGATTTGGTCTCCATTTCTTCTCTGGTAGCATCTTCTTTTTTGATAACTTCTTCGAGTTCTTTTTTAGATTTTTCGATGTCAGATTTTTGAGTTTCATCTAGTTTGTCGCCCATATCTTTAACCAATTTTTCAGCTTGGAAAAGGGTATTTTCGGCATTATTTTTAGCTTCAATCTTAGCTTTTTTAGCAAGGTCGGCATCTTTTTGCTTTTCAGCTTCTTCGATAGCTTGTTGTTTTTCTTCGTCAGAAAGAGTGCTTGAACCAGTGATGGTGATGTTAGCTTTTTTGCTGGTACCTTTGTCTGTGGCAGTTACAGTCAAGATTCCGTTAGCGTCTAAGTCAAATACAACTTCGATTTGTGGAACTCCTCTTGGAGCTGGTGGCAAACCAGAAAGTGTGAACTTACCAAGAGATTTATTGTCGGTAGCAAGTGGTCTTTCACCTTGTACAACATGCACATCTACAGCAGATTGGTTGTCGGAGTAGGTAGAAAAGATCTGAGATTTGCTAGTTGGGATAGTGGTGTTTCGGGTGATCATTGGGGTGGCAACTCCTCCGGCAGTTTCGATAGCCAAAGTAAGTGGAGTTACATCCAAAAGTAAAATATCTTTTACATCTCCCTTCAAAACAGCTCCTTGAACCGCAGCACCGAGAGCTACAACTTCATCAGGATTTACTGATAAATTAGGCTTTTTACCAAAGAAGTCTTCAACAGTCTTTTGGATCAAAGGCATTCTGGTCATTCCTCCAACCATGATGATTTCTTGGATTTGGCCTTTGTCTAAATTAGCGTCAGCTAGAGCTTTTTTGACTGGTTCCATTGTTCTCTCCGCCAAATCTCTAACCAATTCTTCCAATTTAGCTCTAGTAATACTCATCAACAAGTGTTGAGGTTGGTTGTCAGCTCCCATGGTGATAAATGGTAGGTTGATCTGGTGTTCGTTTTGAACTGATAAATCGTGCTTAGCTTTTTCTACAGCTTCTTTGATTCTTTGTTTGCCTGCTTTATCATTAGCGAGGTCGACTCCAGTGTCTTTTTTGAATTCTCCAATTACGTAGTCAATCAGAGCAATGTCGAAATCTTTTCCTCCAAGATGAGTATCTCCGTTGGTAGCCAAAACCTCGATAGTTTCGTTGGAAATATCCAAAACTGTAACATCGAAAGTTCCTCCTCCCAAATCGTAAACCAAAACTTTTTCTTCTCTACCTTTGTCAAAACCGTAGGCAAGAGCGGCAGCGGTGGGTTCGTTGATGATACGAAGAACTTTAAGACCTGCAATTTCTCCAGCGTCTTTAGTTGCTTGTCTCTGAGCGTCGTTGAAGTAAGCAGGAACTGTGATTACAGCTTCACTGATAGATTGACCAAGTTTAGCTTCAGCATCGTTTTTGAGTTTACGTAGGATAGCAGCTGAGATTTCTTCTGGTGAGTATTCTTTGTCGGCTTTGGTAGCAACTTTAACCTTATCTCCTTTTTCCAAAACTTTGTAAGGAACCAAACGCATGTCACTGACAACTTCAGCGTCGCTAAAACTTCTTCCGATAAATCTTTTAACTTCATAAAAAGTGTCTTCTGGGTTTAAAACCGAATTTCTTTTGGCAATTTCTCCGATGGTTACTGAACCGTCTTTTGGGTTGTAAAAAAAGACCGAAGGTGTTGTTCTTGCTCCTTCAGAGTTTTCGATAATTACAGGCTTTCCGGCAACAACGTAAGCCATTGCTGAGTTGGTAGTTCCGAGGTCGATACCTAAGACGATTGATGACATAATAATAAATAATTTATTTTAAATTTCCTTACTCTTTTTACAATTAGCAACCTCTTTTGTCAAGTGCTAACTTAAAACTTTTAAAAATGAGTGTAAAATTTGGGTTTTGGGGTGGTTGGTCTTTTTATACTAAAGCCTCCATCTCTAGCATAGTGAATAATTTTAGAAATAGTTTGCCTTGAAACCTCAAAGAGTTTAAATAATTTGATTTGAGTAATTATTTGCTACTTTAATCAGAGGAATCCTGGATGATCCATCGCCCCAAATCTTTCATTTTATAGCTAAATCACATTTAAAGTAGATAACGAAGGCGAGGACTGTTTGAGCTTTAAAGCCTTTCTAAATTAGGAATATGTGATGATGCCAGTATCCGCAGATAAGTGTCTAGTTTAACATTGGTTTAGCTATAAGTATAAAATTTTTGTTTGTTAAGGCTTAGTCAAAATAGAAAAAACACCAGAACTCTTGACGTGTTTAAAATAATAGTTTAACTAGTAAACAGTTTATTTAATATACTATTTCTTATGCACTTTTCTTGTAAAAATTTGTCTAAAAGTTTTGGTTCTCGGCAAGTTGTAAAAAATATTTCTTTAGATATTATTCCAGGTAAAATCCTAGCTTTTTTAGGGCCCAATGGAGCTGGCAAATCTACCACTATCAAAATGTTGACAGGTAGTCTTAGACCAACTAGTGGTCAGATTATTATTGATGGAAAGACTCACGCTCATCTACCTTTTGAAATTAAGCTAAAATTGGGGGTTATGCCACAAGAAATAATTATTTGGGATGATTTAAATATTTTAGAAAATTTAGAATATTCAGCTACTATTTATGGGCTTTCTAAAGAGGAAGCTAAAGAGAGAGTGAAAGATTTAATTCAAGCTCTAAAATTAGAGCCAGAGCTAAAAACCTTGGCTAAAAATTTGTCTGGAGGCTATAAAAGAAGGTTAAATTTAGCTATTTCAATTATTCATAACCCAGAAGTAATTTTTTTAGATGAGCCGACTCCTGGAATTGATGCTCAAAGTAGAATTTTATTAACCGAATATATTCAAAAATTAGTAGCAACTGGCAAACATTCAGTGGTTTTAACTGATCATTATTTAGAAGAAGCTGAAAAACTAGCGGATTATGTAGTAATTGTAGATAACGGAGAAATTATTACAGAAGGTACCGTAGCTCAACTTAAGGCCAAGCACGGAAAAGAAAGTTTATTACAAATTCATCTAGACCCACAGGCTACTTCAGATTATCATACCACTTTAGCGATTTTTACAAAAGTCTTTCCTCAAGCTTGTTTAATCAAAGACACAATCAATATTTCTATTTCTGAAATTGGTAAAAACCTAAATCAGGCTATTGAAATAGTAGAAACTAATCATTTACAAATTTTAAACCTAAATATTAAACAACCTAGTTTAGAAGATATTTTCTTACTTTTAACTGGAAAGTCTGTTAGAGAATAATCATTTTAATTTTATATTACTTTTATGTCTCCTATTTTTGCTACATTTTTACTCAGCTTTAAAGCCGTCTTTAGAAATCTAAAATCCAGTGCTATTATATTTATTTTGCCTATAGTATTTATGGCCATTTTTGGCCTAGCTTTTGGAGGAAATAATAATGTTAAATTTAGTTTGGGAATTTATCAACCAGATCAAAATGAATTTCAGCTAACTCAAATTTTTAAGGAAGTTAGTGATAACAATAAAAATATTAAAATTACTGTAAAGCAGTATAATGAAATTGATCAGTTAAAAAATGCCGTAGAAAAAAAACAAATAGATATTGGCTTATCTCTACCAAAAAGTATAAGTAATAATGGTGAATTTGAAGTTTTACTATCGCAAAATGATGCCAGTAGCCAAATTAACAGTTTTATTATACTCGATATTATAGATCAAGCAATTTTTAAACAAAAACCAATTAGTAAAACTATTATTAATTCAGACAAAGCTAGTCTTACACGTTTTGATCTTTTAGCTCCGGGCTTAATTATTTACGGTTTAATAATTCTGATTCCTAGTATTGCCCGCAGTTTTAGCCAAATTAGTGAAAAAAATTATGTTTTTAGATATTCTTTTTCCAAAATTTCGGCGGTAGAAATCATATTAGGTAATGTACTTTTTTACTTCTTTTTAGGTGTAATCCAAACTATACTTTTGTACTACACAGCTACTCTTTTAGGATATCATGCGATCGGTAATATCTTTGTAGCTATAGTTCCTGCTTTACTCACTCTATTTTTTGTAATTGCACTGGGCTTAATTATCGGAAGTTTATTCAAAAAATCCGAAGCAGCTACCAACACAGGTACTATTATTAATATTATCTTAGGGTTTTTCTCTGGAGCATTTATTGCAGGTATAGGCAGCCTTTGGGAATTCAAATTATTTGGTGCAACTTTACAATTTAACGATATTTTTCCTACCAAGTGGGGGACAGTAGCTATGGAAAAAATTCTAACAAATAATCTAGGACTGGCTGATATTCAAAAAGAACTTGGAATTTTAGCTATCTCTGGAATAATTACTTTGTCACTTGGAATATGGATTTATGCTAGCAGGCAATTAAAATATTTAGGGTAGAAAATTATGCCAACTTTAATACCAAAATGTACAATTTAAAATCTACAAAATTCAATACTTTCAAGCATTTATTTTGATGTTGGAATACATATATTATTTGCAAATATAAAATTGACCAAGGTTTTATTTAAAACTCCTTACTACACCATAATGTCTTTTTCCCAAACACTTGTTTATAAAATTCACAAAATAACCTATATTTTAGATGAATCAGCTACTCAAATTTTAACTACCGGTTTTGGTATTAGTTATGACGAATTTATGATTTTAAACATGATTTTTAATTATCCTAAAATCAATCAAAAAGCTCTAGCTGGCATACTTAGAATAGGAAAATCCGCAGTTTCTCAAAAATTAAACAAATTGGAAAAAAAAGATTTACTAATCAGAGTTATAAATCCTGATTCTAAAAGAGATAAAACCCTTAAACTAACCAGCAAAGGAGAGGTTTTGTTTCAAGAAACTAGTCAAATTTTGAATCAAAGTAGCCAAGATATTTTTGCAAAATTAAGTAATTCCAAGGAATTTGAACAAGAATTAGATAGGTTAATTCAGTGTTTGGAGAAAAAGTAAAAGAATATGCCCATTTAAATACATAATCTCAGAGACATTTTCCAAAATGTGGTGAGTGGGTACAACATGGTGTTGACAAAGAAGGTAATCATATTGGCTGGTATTCTTGTCATTTCAGTTGTTTTATTTTCTTCCATTTTCGTATTCTGTCTTTTGCGTTTTGAAATGGCGAAGAAGTATTGAGTTGTATCATTTTTCCAAAAGTCCATTTGTCGTACCAAGCTATTTCATAAAGTTCTTCGTTAGTCTTGCTTTCAATTAATTTCAATATTTCGTTTGTCGTATTGTTAAGTTTTTCGTTAAGTGTTTTGAAGTCGTCTTTTTCGCAGTCTTTGTAAAATTTTTGTGCAAGTAGTCCGAGTTCATTCCACTTAAAACCTGTTTCTGGAATGTCAACTTCAAGTCCTTTGTTTTTCTTGTCGTTCCACTTCAAAACCAATTGTTCCCACCCAATAAGATAAGCAACAAGGTTGTTGATACTCATTAGAGTGTTTTTTGAATGTCCATCAAGTTCTTTTTTTTCGGTCAGGTCAATTGGAACGTTGGCAAGTTCGGTCGTCAACTTTTTGTAGTTGTCAACTATTGCATTTAGCAATTCGTCTTTGTTCTTCGGTATCGCCATTTTTATTCAGATTGTTTGTTTGTTGAGTTGTTCTCTATCCTTGCCATTAATGTTTCTTCGGGTGGGATAAACCCTGCCTCTACATCTGGTGACAGCGGTTCGTCTTTTATCGCCTTAAAATTCTCGATTGAAATTGAATCTAGCATAATTAAATAATCTTTCTTTTTCCCCTAACTCAAACTCCAAGCGACAGCCAATTTCTTTTGTAAATTCTGTTGGTTTAGCTTTCGTGATCTCAAAACTTTCTGTAATTTATCGGCAATTTTGGGTAGCGGTTGTTGTTTATAAAACTCCTCAATCCAGCAACTGATTTGCCATAACCAAAAGTCAATTTCATCTCTTTCAATTTTACTAAAATCTGGCAATTCCAATCTTTTTTCACCAATCAAATCCAGGGCAAATTGTTTGGCAGGTGGTAAAGTTTTGGCTATTTTTTCTAGCTTTTCACCCGATAAATGTTTTAGCACAAAATTTCGACTGAGGCTGAGAGTCGTGGCACGGGATAAAATTGTTGGTAAAATTTCTGACCCATCTTGAGCAAATAAAATCGGGTAAAGATTGGCTGGCGGTTCTTCCAAAAATTTCAACATTCCTTCTTGCAGCGATTCACTGTGCTGACTAAGATCACCTAAAAAAAACAAAGTCGGTAGATTGTAGCTTTGATACCACGAATTTTGCTGCTCCCTAAACTCAACTTTTTTAGAAAAATTTGGCTCCAAAATCTGTCCACTGTTTAGATATTTATGCCAATTATCAGCTATTTGATTATCTTCAGAAACCTTTTCTATCTGCCTAAAATCACCTCTTTCGAAAAAGGCAAATGCCAACTTCTGTTTTAAAACAATTGTGTCTAAATGGGTTTGAGTAAAAATAAGTTGAGTGGCGGACATCTGTGGTGTGGAATTAAGTCTTATTCAATCCAGTCAAATTTTACTATTTATCGCAAGTTGTGCCTTTGTAGCAAATAAAAACTTTTTTAGTTGGAATCCTAAAATCAATATAGCTAATTTCACCTTTATCTTGCCTGTCCCGAATAGTGGATTTGAGAATAGTCAGAATCCTTTCTTGCATAACTTCTCTTGGGATAATTTCCACATCAGATTCGAAAAATAAATTAGTTCCGCTAGTAGTTTGAATCTTGACTTCAGTGTCTGTCATGGTGGGCAAATTTGTTGATCTAATTGGGATTTTTAAACTGTCCAAAAGCTGCCAAACCCAAGTTATAAACCAAAGCCTATTTAGCTGAATCTTGTTTTCCTCTAGTTTGTAATCTTGAAAAGTTACTCCAGATTGATTAAAATCTACTTTCTGTTCCACTCTCACCAGTTTTTCTCGGATATTGTTTAAATCTTCAGTTACCACTCTACCTTCTTGGCTGATTCTCCAATATTTTTTGCCTGAATTTTCAGTAGTTGCCAGGGTCACCAAAATCGGTTCGGTTGCAATTTCCAAATTGGCTCCATTTGGCCAATTCCGATCTTTAATTTTGACTTCGTAAATTTCAGGCACAGCTTGCTTGGCGGATTCAGTTAAATTCCTTTCATTCAAAAACCAATACTGATTATTGGGAACAAAGCCCAAAAAATAATTTCTCCGAATACTACTACCAACTTCCCGAGTCTCTTTTTCCGAAAGATAGCTACCCTCAGAAAAAGAAAAATTATAGTTTTTAACCAAGAAAAAAGTATCAAAAAAAGTCAGGTAAAATAGAGTAAAAATCAGAATAGCAATTAAACTTTGACCTAAAAATCCATTAATCTTTGAAGATATCTGATATTTAAAAAAAAAGTACCGAACGCCCTTCCAAAAATCGTTTAAATTTATATTTTTAGCAGAAAACTGGCTGAAATCAGGAATTTTAAAAAATTTATTGTTTTTTTTTGTGGTTTCAGATTGGAGAATTTCTTTAGCAGTTAAATTTATATTTTCTTTTTTAGTCGGGAAAGTTCGCACTCCGGATTTTGGGTTTTCTGCAGCAGGCTTGTAGCTTCTAAAAATACGAGATCCCTGTCTGGGTTTTGCTTTAGCACCACTTTTTTTATTTTTAGATTGGAATAAACCAAAAAGCATTTTTAAAATTTTATTTTTAGATTGAAATTAGAAGTAATTTAGGTTTGATTTTTTGTTGTATTAGGAAATAATAGTCTGCAAATTTACTATTATTTTATTCAAAACTTGCCAAGTAAGTTGTAGATAATAGCTTTTACCTAGGTTGTACTTGCCTATCGGTATTTTTATGATCCTGAACTTGGTTATCAGGATCTCGGAGTACTCATTTACTTTAATCAAAATAAGCTATACAAGAATTTAACATATCATTTTACAAATGAAACATCTTATTATTAGCTGACAAGTGTATGAAAGAAAGTCAATTTTCTCTAAAATCAATAGATCTAAACAAGCTACCAGTTTTTGCTAGCGACCTTCAAAATGTGGATTTAAACCTAAAACCATTTCATAGATCTGTGGCTATAATTTGGATACCTCAAAAGCAGAAATTTGTGACTTATGATAGATTTGATGGACTGCTTAGATTTCCAGGTGGACATTTGGAAAAGAACGAAGATTTAATCCAAACGGCTAGCCGAGAAACCGAAGAAGAGGTTGGTTTGAAAGGTCTAAAATTTCAAAAATATTTAGATAGCTGTCACCTTTTTTATGAAAGAAATGGCTTGCCTGATTATTGTCTGGAGCATTATTTTTGGTTTGATTGCGATTACCAAAACTGGCTACAAAAAACACCAGAAGAAACTGGAATGCGGGCAATTTTAGCAGATAGTAAAGAGATTTTGACGATACAAAAATTCGTGCAATATCCATGGCTCGTGAATTTGTGTGGCAGCCAAACTGAGAAATATGTTATAAACACTATTTGAAAACTAATTTTCAAGTCAACATAATAAAATGGCGTTCCCTACAAGTAGAAGATGTCCTTCCTTGAGGAAGGTGTCGCGGAGCGACGGAAGGTGTTAGGGGGTTAGGTTTTGAGATTCTAGGCAAAAGGAATCTAATGGTTTTTATAAACTGAAATTTTAGTTAGCAACTTTACAAAAAGCAATACTACAACTCTGATTATTGGATTAATTAGTATGAATTATTTATATCGACTTGGACATGAACCAAATTTGGGTGAAGCTGAATTTAGATTTTTAAAAGGAAGTGGCTATCTCAGGCTAGATTCTTGGCTAAAATCAGACTATAACTGCTCGATTGTAGATACTGGGAGTTTGGTTTTTAGGGCCAAGATTTTGGGTTCAATTCCGATTTACGATAAGCTTTCTCTTGCTCAGATTGACTCAGAGATTGAACAAATTTTAACCAAACACCTCACAGAATTTCCAACAAAAAAAGCTGGTTTTGCGGTACCCAAATTTTTGGACAAAACTTTTCTAAAACTTGCTAAAAGGGCCGGAGTAAAAAAGGTAAACTTGCTATCTAGCGGAAGCCTTCCAACCATTGGTAATTTTGAACATACCAAAAAATGGTTTGTGATCGCAGTAGTCGGTAAAGATTTGGAAGTAACCGAAGTAGAAGAATACAGTCCACAAGAATTTTGGTCGATTATGGACGAGCAAATGCCTGAAAGAGACATGCGAAGAGGTATTATTAACCTAAAACTTGCCAGAACTTTGTTAAATTTTACCAAGTCCAAAAAAATCTACGATCCATTTTGTGGTTTAGGTAGAAATTTGATCGCTGGAGTTGATTTAAAAAGAGAATTTCTGATGTCTGATGCGGAGCAAATTTGTATCCCTCAAGCCGAAACAAACTTTGAATGGGCAAGAGCTTATTTTGCCAATGACAAAAATTTCGGTAGTCAACCTTTAGCTAAACTAGTCCAATCTTTTACTCAAAACGCGGCAACTTATAATCCTGAAATTGATCCAGTTGTTAGAAATTTTGTGATTGTTACTGAAGGTACTTTAGGTAAAAATTTTAACAGCGTTCCAGACGATGAGCAGGTGCAAAAAGAGCTTCAAAAAATGGTTACTTTGTGGCAAAGGGTTTTGGAAACTAATGGACAATACGGAACAACTGAAATTGTCACTTGTCTCCCATTTTATCCTAAATTTGGTAATAGTGGGAAAATAAATTTGGATAAACTTTTGTTTGGCAGTCGCTACAAAATTGCTCCACTTTTACCGAATTTCCAAACCATCGAATATTCTCGAAGTAAGACTTTTGTGGGACATGAAGTGGTCAAATTTGTGCTGAAATAAAAAAATATTTAGTTTTAAATATTAATGAAAAATATCCAAAAAATATCCAAAAAGCAGCTTTATTCTGGACTTTTAACCATTTTAATAATTCTTGGTTTTGGTATTACTTTAACTGTTTTAATCCGAACCATAGGGGCGAGCGAGCTTAGAGTTATTGTTGAGAAGTCAGGGGTATTAGGTCCACTAATTTTTATGATTATTCACATCATTACTATCATGGTTACACCTGGTGGGGGTGGAGTGGTTTTAATTTTGTCTTCTGGCACTCTTTTTGGTTTCGGAGCAGGTTTATTTTATTCAGTTTTGTCTGCAGCAATAGGTGCTTCTGGGAATTTTTGGTTGTCTCGAAAGTTTGGTAAAAATATAGTTGGAAGGTTGGTTTCTGAAGAAAGTTTTAAAAAGTTAGATCCAATTGCTAAGCGAGTTAATAGTGGCAATCCGCTTCTTTTAGTGCCAATTTTTTCTACTTCAGCGTTCAATCTTAGCTGTTATGCAATAGGCTTAACCAATATAAAATACAATAAATTTATTACCGCAGTTTTAATTAGTTCTATCGTAAATGCTCCAATTTATGTTGCTACCGGATCCAGCCTAATCGAAGGTCAAACTAATTGGCAGTATCTTATTTTACCTATTGTAGTATTTTTAGCGACTACAAGTTATCTTATTGAAGAGCGTTTAAAAAAAAGGAGTAAGACTAGGTAAAACTATCTGGTCTAGATGCTATAATTTATCACTTTGGAATATTAAACTGGTAGAGTTGCTTCTGATCTTGAGTTACTATGTACATAACTCCATCTGGTGAAAAATAAATAGCCTCTCCTGCAAAAACTAGGTCCCTATTTGGCAAAGAAATCGTACCCGCTCCTAAATCTATTTGCACCAAGACATCTTTGTTCTTGCTTGAGTTGAAATCCAGAGAAGATTCTTTGATCAAGCAATAGAGCAAACTACTTGTTCGTAAAACACACCTTTGAGCTACAACTTGCCCCAAAATCTTTTGCTCAGTTAATTTGGTGGCAATATTCAATTTATTTACTGATAAATTATTTTGATTAGAAGTTAGTAAACTTGTTTGAG